>CAZGOX010000293.1:0-3506 GCA_964527955.1 uncultured Opitutaceae bacterium
CCGAGTGGGTGATTCTGAAACGCGGGCCCCCCTCACTCAAGAAGGAACCGCCCCTCCAAACATTTGCTTATGAGTGTGGAACGCGGGCGCGATCGAGCGATGTTGGCTCGCTTCGATGGGACGGCCTTGGTTATCGTCAAGGTTCAAGACCATGACCCGCAGAATCTTGGCCTGCCTGCTATGGGGCTGTCTGGTCGCGTCGATCAACACGGCGGCGGTAGCAACGCCTTTTCTCTCGGGAGTTACCCTTCAATCCGGCGGCGAAACCGTCATAGCCGGAAATGCCGTCAGCTTTTCGGTCGGAGTCTCCGGAAGCCCCTCGCCGAGCTACCAATGGCAGGAGCTGGCAATTGGCGGCGGAACATGGGCCAACATTTCCGATGGCAATGGCATCGCCGGGACCGCGACGGCGACGCTTCAGATTGCCTCGGCCACGACGGCGATGTCCGGGGATCAGTATCAGGTTGTGGCCACGAATTCCGCCGGTTCGGTCACAAGCACCCCGGTCACCCTGACGGTCACTCCCCTGCCCGCGGGCGACACCGTTGTGTACAGCTTCTCAACGCTGGCGGGCGCGCCGCCAGGCAGCATTGATGGACCTGAAAGCACGGCCACCTTCAGCACACCCAACGAGGTGGCCGTGGACAGCGTGGGCAACCTGTATCTGGCCGATACCGGCAACAACGCGATTCGCAAAATCGACGTCGAAGGCAATGTGACCACGCTCGCGGGCAGTCCGGGCAACAGTGGCAACGTGGACGGACTCGGCAGCTCCGCGAGGTTCAACGATCCCCGTGGGCTGGCGGTGGACGGTGCCGGAAATCTGTATGTTGCGGATTCCGGAAATTCCACGATTCGCAAGATCACTCCTTTGGGCCTGGTGACGACGCTGGCGACCAGCGTTTCCAACTTCGATTACCCGGGCGCCATGGCCGCGGACTCTGTTGGAAATCTCTACGTTGCCAATACGTATGGCAATTCTGTCAGCAAGATCGATTCGGCCGGAAATGTGACGGACATTTCGGGCGCCTCTGGCCTGTTGTACTTTCCGTCCGGCTTGGCCCTGGACGGCTCCGGCGACCTCTACGTGGCCAACGCCGGGAACAACACCGTGGCCAAGATCGCGCCTGGAGGCGTTGTCACCACATTTGCCGGTGCGCCCGGGCTCTCGGGCGCCGCAGACGGCACAGGAACCGCGGCCCGTTTTTACGATCCTTATGGGCTGGCCGCGGACAGCTCAGGCAATGTCTATGTCGCGGATGCCGGAAACGATATGATCCGGAAAATCACCCCGGCCGGCGCGGTCACGACCCTGGCCGGCAGGTCCTTGTGGCAGGGCAGCGCGGATGGTGTTGGCAGCGCCGCGGAATTCAACGGTCCCCGGGGCGTCGCCGTGGACGCCAGCGGGAATGTCTATGTGGCCGATTCCTATAACTCCGCGATCCGAAAGATCACGTTATCCGGCGGCGTCGGGACCGTGGTCACTTTGGCGGGGACGTGCCCGATTGGCGGCACTGACAGCCCCGCCGGGCCGGGGAGCGCCGCCAGGTTCAACCAGCCCGGAGGAGTCGCGGTGGATGCCGCCGGCAACGCCTACGTGTGCGATACCTTTAACAACACGATTCGAAAAATCACTTCGTCCGGAGTTGTGACCTCGCTGGCCGGTACGGCCCCGATCGCGGGTTTTGAAGATGGATTTGGAACAGCAGCCGTCTTCCAGGAGCCCGAGGGTCTGGCGCTGGATCTCACGGGCAATGTGTATGTCGCCGACACGGCCAATAACGCGATCCGCAAGATCACGCCCGCCGGCAAGGTGACAACGCTCGCGGGTGGTGGTCCCGCAGACCCTGGAAACACCGACGGGAATGGCACGGCCGCGGAGTTTGCCCATCCCACAGGCGTGGCGGTTGACAGCCTTGGCGATGTTTTTGTTTCAGACGAATATAACAATTCGATTCGGAGAATTGATCCCTTGGGCAATGTCACGACCTTTGCCAGGGGATTGAACTTTCCCTGGGGCATCGCGATGGATTCCTCGGGCAACCTCTATGTGACCGTAAACGGCAACCCTGGGATCCAGAAGATAACTCCGGCCGGTGTGATGACCACGGTCGCCGCCAACACCCAGCTCAACGGCGACCTCGGGGGAATTGCCGTGGACGGCGCGGGCAATATCTATGCCGCCAACCGTTCGAGCACCGTCATCAAGATCACACCGGGCGGAACCATCTCCGTCGTTGCCGGCGGGACAGACCCGGGCAGCGAGACCGGCTACGGCGTTGTTGCCCGGTTTGATGAACCGTCCGGGGTTGCCGTGGACGGCGCGGGCAACCTCTATGTCGCCGACACCGGTAATGACGCAGTCAGGCTCGGCGCACCCACCGCAGTCCCGTTTGCCTCAGTTCTTCCTGTTGCCATTGTGACGCCACCGCAGAACGAAACCGTGAACCCGGGTCAGAACGCCACGTTCACCGTGGTCGCAAGCGGCATGTCTCCCCTTTCTTACCAGTGGGAGCAGTTGCAGGGCAACGGCTTCACCTGGGCAAGCATGACCGACGGCGGCGGCATTTCGGGGTCAACGACGGCAACGCTGACCCTTTCAGGAGTGACCCCCTCTATCGATTTCACCGAATACCGGGTCATTATCAACAACCCGTCAGGTTCTGTGACGAGCAGTGCGGCGATGCTCATCCTGAACGCCGCACCCAGCATCGCACTCCAGCCGCAGAATGCGACCCTCTACGCCGATTACCTCGCGACATTCAACGCCGTCGTGCAGGGCACGGCACCCATCTCGTACCAATGGCAGGAGTCGCAGGATGGAGGGGCGACTTGGAGCTCGTTGACGGATGGGAACGGTATCTCCGGCTCGAACTCGGATACGTTGTTTGTCCGCGGATTGCCAAGCACTTTGCCCGCGTTGGATTTCAGGGTCACCGCCAGCAACGCTTTTGGCTCCGTCACCAGCAACCCGGCAACGTACTTTTTGTTCGCGCTGCCTTTCATCACGTCACAGCCCAATGACCAGATCGTAACCGCGGGAGGCAGCGCCAGCATCACGATCGGCGCTGGCGGGAACCCCTCCCCGACCTATCAGTGGCTCGAATCGACGGACGGTGGACACACCTGGTCAAGTTTGACCGACGGCAACGGATTCACCGGCACGGAAACGACGGAGCTCACAATTAATCCCACGACAGGGACGATGAATGGCGAGCAATTTGAATTCGAGGCGACAAATTCCGTGGGCGTGACGACAAGCACGCCCGTGACATTGACGGTGAATGTTCTGCCAACCATCTCCATGCAGCCGGTCAACCTAACAGCGCCTGCAGGCACCCCAGCCACCTTCTCGGTGGCGGCATCCGGCTCTCCCTCTCCGACGTATCTTTGGGAGGAATCGACCGACGGGGGAAACTCGTGGGCGAACCTGGGCTACGCGGCCGGGTTTAGCGGAGCCACGACGGCAACCCTGACGGTGCTTGCGCCAACGGCAGCCATGTCCG
>CAZGOX010000294.1:0-3501 GCA_964527955.1 uncultured Opitutaceae bacterium
CGCGATCGCCGAGCCGTTCGCGAGCCCGAGGAGGGCGCCCGAGGCCACGGTGCCGATGACCACCGCGATCGTGCCCCATCCGTGCTGGATCAGGAGGGCGCCGACGACGCTTGAGAGCGCGATCCCGGAACCCACAGAGATGTCTATGCCGCCGCTAATGATCACCAGGGTCATGCCGAGCGCCCCAATGGCGACGATCACGGTCTGCGTGAAGATGATCTTGAAATTATGGTAGGTGAGGAAGTACCCGCGGGTCTCCTCGGGAAGGGAGAAGAGCGCGATCACGAGGATCAGCCCCAGGAAGGGGCCGATGCTGACCAGCAGGCTCCGGACTCTTGGGGAGATTTTCATCGCGGCGGGGGTTCAGTTCCCGGTAGCCACCCGGAGGATTTCCTCCTCGGTCCACTGGCCCCGCGGGCGCACATCCACCAAGTCGCCGCGGGCCATGACACCGATCGTGTCGCACAGCCCGAGGAGTTCCGGAAGGTACGAGCTCACCACGAGCACGGCCTTTCCCGCAGCGGCCAGCTCCCCGATGATGCGGTAGATCTCAACCTTGGTCCCGACGTCGATTCCGCGCGTGGGCTCGTCGAGAAGGAAGATCCGCGCCGGGTGCTCGAGAAGCCGCGCCAGGGCGACCTTCTGCTGCGTGCCCCCGGAAAGCTCCCCGGCGAGCTGGGCTGGCCCGCGGCACTTGATCGCCAGGGCATCGATCCAGCGCCGGGCGGCGGCCTGTTGCCGCTTCGCGCTGACCGTGCCAAGCCGCCCGAAGGCCGCCATCTTGGTGAGCGTGAGGTTGTCGGCCAGCGACCGGTTCAGCATGAGGCCCTCCTCCTTCCGGTTCTCGCTCACCAGCCCGACGCCCTGCCGCCACCGATCCCCCGGCGTGGCCCGCGCGGCCGGCGAGCCCACGACGCAAACCTCGCCGGACGCGAGACGGTCCAGCCCGAACATGGCTCGAAGCAGGTCCGTCCGGCCGGCCCCGATCAGTCCCGCCAGGCCGAGAATTTCCCCGGCCCTCAGGGACAGGCTCGCACGGCGCAGGCGCGGGGGGGACGAGACGGACTCCGCGCTGAGGATGACGGTGCCCGGGGAGTGGCTCGTCCTGGGATAAAGCTCCCGGACTTCCCTGCCCGTCATGAGCCTCGTCAAGTGGCCGATGCCGGCATCCCTCATCCGTCCTCCTCCCACCGTTTCGCCGTCCTTGATCACCGTGTAGCGGTCGGCCACGCGTCCGCATTCCTCCAGGAAATGGCTTATGTAGACCACGCTCACGCCCTGCGCCCGGAGCCGAAGGATGACTGCGAACAGACGTTCAGCATCGGCCTGCGTCAGGCTGCTCGTCGGCTCGTCCATGATCAGGACTTTCGGCCTTCCCAGCAGGGCCCGGGCGATCTCGGCGATCTGCTGCTCGGCGACCGAGCACGCGCGGGCAGGCCTGTCCGGGTCCATATCGCCATGGCCGAGCTGCCCGAGGGCTGCGAGCGCGCGGGCACGGCAGGCCCGCCTGTCGATCCAGCCAAACCTCGCCCTCTCATCCCCGAGCACGATGTTCTCCTGGAGGCTCAGGTGGAGCGCCAGGTTGAGCTCCTGGTAGATCATGGCCACGCCCTGCGCCCTCGCGCCCTGCGGCCCATCCGGCACATAGGGTCGCCCGTCGAGCTCCATGGTCCCGCCGTCCGGACTGCAGGCGCCGCTCAGGATCCTCATCAGCGTGCTCTTCCCCGCGCCGTTCTCGCCGATCAGCGCGTGCACCTCCCCCTTCCCAAGCTCCAGCGAGACGCCCCTGAGCGCCTGGGTGGCGCCGAATGCCTTTCGGATCCCGGTCAGGCGCAGCATCCGGTCACTCCTCCGGAGGATAGAGCAGCGCCGCCATGGCCGGCTCGTTCATGTTCTCCGGCGTCACCAGGCCCACGCCGGTGTCGATGGCCGCGGGGACCGCCTCGCCGCGCAGGACGGACACGACCGTCTTCACGCCGAGATAGCCCATCTTGACCGGATCCTGGACCACCAGGCCCTGGATGTCGCCCGACTTAAGCCCGGCGTTCAGGAGATCACCCGAGTCAAACACCACAAATTTCACGCGGCCTCCGGCAAGGCCCGCATCGCGAAGCGCCAGGAGCATGCCCGAGCTCGCGGACTCATTGCTGGCGAAGATCCCGTCAACCTCCCGGCCGTAACGGTCCAGCAACGTCTCCGCAACGCGCCGGGCCGTGTCGCGGGTGGCACCCGCATGCTGGTCCGTCGACAGGAGAGCTATGCCGGGAAACTCCCGCTGCATCACCTCCAGGAACCCGGCCTCCCGCTCCTCGGTGCTGTTCGACCCCACCGCATAGCGGAGCATGATCGCGCGGCCCTTGCCGCCCAGGAGGTTCCCCAGCCTTCGGGCGGCGATCCGCCCGCCCTCGCGGTTGTTGGTCGCGATGAAGCTGGAAAGGGCCTTCGTGTTCAGCCCGGAATCGATGATCACGACGGGGATCTTTGCCCCGACCGCCTCCTCCACGGGGGCCACCAGCGCGCGATTGTCCAGGGGGGCGAGCACGATGCCGCTCACCTGGCGCCCTATGAAGTTCTCGACCACCTGCACCTGCTGCTCGCGGTCGTCCTCGCGCAGGGGGCCTTTCCAGATGATGGCGACCGGAATCCCCGCGGCGTTGAGCTCCAGGGCCGCCTTGTTCACGCCCGCATGAAGCGCCTTCCAATATTCATGGGTCGTCCCCTTGGGGATGACCGCGATTTCATACGGATCGGCGGCATGGACCCGCGCGGCCGCCAGGGCGACAAGGCATAGGATCGTCCATTTCATGGGGAGGGGCGCCTCCAGATCGCCCGAGTCGGGCCCCGTTTCAAACTTAAAACTTAACAGCGCGGGAAAAGTCGCGATGCTGGCTGGCATTCCTTTCCTGCTGAAAAAGATCATCTCGTACTGGCTGATGCCCCTGCCGGCCTGCATGGTCGTCGCCGCGGTCGGCTGGTGGCTCCTCCGGTTTCCCAGGGCCGCGCGCCTCGGGCGAGCCCTCGTCGGCACCGCCCTTCTCCTGGTGCTCCTCCTCGGCAACAGGATGGTGAGCGTCGAGCTCCTGCGCCCCCTGGAGTCCGAATACCCGGCGATTCCTGAAATGCGCGCCGGGGAGCCACCCCCGCCCTCGCTCGCCTCCTGCAAGTATGTCGTCGTGCTCGGCGGCGGGCACACGGACGATCCGGCGCTTCCGGCGCTGGGCAAGCTGTCGACCTCGGCCCTGGGCCGCGTCAGCGAGGCGGTCCGGTTGCTTCGTGTCCTCCCCTCCGCACAGCTGATCGTGAGCGGCCCGGGGGAATCCGGCAGGCCTCCTCATGCGGCGGTGCTTGCGGCGGCGGCGGAGTCGCTGGGAGTGCCGGCCGGGCGAATCCTGCTGATCACCGAAGCGCACGACACCGCGGAGGAGTCCCGCGCGGTAAAGGCGCTCGTCGGCGGGGCCCGGGTGGCGCTGGTGACCTCGGCCTGGCACATGCCCCGGGCCG
>CAZGOX010000295.1:0-1948 GCA_964527955.1 uncultured Opitutaceae bacterium
ACTTCGGGTATGTGTATGAGATCAACTATTCGAACCTTTCGAGTGCGGAGTTCAGGGTTCAGTCGTACAACGTGTCCATTTTCGCAAGTTACTGACAAACGCCATGAAAGCTCCTCGCCTTAGTCTCCTGTCCCGGCTTGTGGCCACCCTGCTCGCATGGACGTCGCTGGACGGCGCCGCGCACCTGGCCTGGGCCGACGCCCAGCCCGCCAAGGCAAAGGTAGTCTACGCCCTCGCGGTCACGGACCGGATCCGGGTCGTGATCTTCGGGGAGGACGACCTTGCGACGGACGCCCGGGTGGACGCCTTCGGGAACATCAACCTGCCGCTTGTCGGCGACGTGCATGTCGCCGGCCTGAGCGTGGACGACGCCCAGCGATTGGTCGAGCGGGCCTACCGCGACGGCCAGTACCTGCGCAAGCCGCAGGCCACGATCTCCATCGCGGAGTACGCGCCGCGCGAGGTCTCCATCCAGGGGCAGGTGAAGTCGCCCGGCCGCTTCCTGCTTCCGACCGAGTCGACCTACTCGGTGGTGGAACTCGTGACCAAGGCTGGCGGCTTCACCGACATCGCAAAGGGCAACGATGTGACCATCACCCATTTCACCCCGGACGGAAAGAAGACGGTCCGCAAGGTGGACGTCCAGAGCATCATCCAGGGGAAGAATTCAGAGAAGGCCCAGGACAGCACGCTCATGCTTGAGCCGGGCGACATAGTCTACGTGCCCGAGAGCATATTCTGAGCGCAAACGAATTCCCTACCATGGCGGACAACAACCTCAATAAGCACACGGCGGCAGCCGAGGAAGACCTCGTAGAGCGCAGGTCGCCCCGGGACTATTACATCATGCTGCGTGAGCGGCTTTGGGTCGCCCTGCCCATCGCCCTCCTGGTCGCCATCGGTTACTTCTATTACGAGGCGCGCCAGACGCCCATGTACAGCTCGATGGCCACGATGCAGTTCGAGCGCCCCGACACCATTGTCACAACGCAGGGCGTCGTCGACCCGGCGATCCACTCCGAGGTCGACATCAACACCTACCTCCAGGTGCTGAACAGCGGGAAGATCCGCGCCCGGGTGGCCGAATCCTTCGCCCCGGACGAGCGGGCCATCCTTCTCCGCCCGGCACTGAAGAAGCTCCAGCCGGGGCAGTCGCCGCCGCCCGTGAGCAGCGCGCTCGGAAGCGTGAGCTTCGACGCGATCCGAAACAGCTTCCTGATCAGCATCACCGCCCGCCACGAGGATCCCGAGGCAGCGGCGCTGATCGCCAACCACTACCTGAAGCAGTTCATGGACGAGCTGTACGAGGAGGTGGGAGGGAAGAATGAATTCGCGGTCAACTACCTGAACGAGCGCGCCGACGAGCTGCGCAAGGAGATGGAGGCGAGCGAGCTCCGCCTCGACCAGTACATGAAGGACCACGACCTGATCTCCCTCGACAAGAACATCAACATCGTGGACGACCAGCTCAAGGCGGTCGACGCGGCGCTGACCCAGCAGAAGCTGTCCCTGCTCAACCTCCAGGGCCTCGCCCAGCAGGTCGAGGACTACCGGAAGAACCACAAGGACCTCCTCGAGATCTCGTACATCGCCGCCCACGGGGCGATCCCCAAGCTGCGGGACCAGCTGAGCAGCCTCACCCAGCTGCAGGTGACCCTGTCGGAAACCTACCTCTGGCACCACCCGAAGATGATCAAGGTGGCGGACGACATCGCCGCCACGCAGGACCAGATCAACCAAGAGGTGAAGCAGGCCACCGAAGACCTGAACACGAGCCTGGCCGGGGCCACCCGCAACGTGCAGGCCCTGGCCGATGAGTACAAGGACCACGAGAAGCAGGACCTCCGGCTCCGCGCCCTGAGCGTGGACTACAACACGCTGGAGAACCAGGCATCGGTGGCCAAGACCAACTACCTGCAGATCCTCGACCGGCTGAACCAGAACACCA
>CAZGOX010000295.1:2048-3479 GCA_964527955.1 uncultured Opitutaceae bacterium
TCGGTGGCCAAGACCAACTACCTGCAGATCCTCGACCGGCTGAACCAGAACACCACGACCAAGAACCTCGAGAAGATCCCCCTCCGGCCGCTCGACTACGCGACCCCGAACTTCACCCCGTACGCGCCCAGCATTCCCAAGATCGTGCGAACGGCTTCGTTTCTGGGCATCCTGGTCTTTGTCGCGGTTGCCGTGGGACTGAGCTTCATCGACGACCGCATCAAGAGCACGTGGGACGTGGAGGCTTTCCTGGGAGTCAACCTGCTCGGCATCGTGCCGGACCTCGCCAACATCAAGGATGACGAGAAGTACACGCTGCTCGCCGACAGCGAGCACGTGATGGGCGGCGAGGCGTTCCTCGGGATCTACAGCGCCATCAAGATCCACTCCAAGCTCGACTTCCCGAAATCGATCCTGATCACGAGCACGATCCCGGGCGAGGGGAAGACCCTTGTCTCGAGCAACCTCGCCGGATGCTTTGCGCGCCACGGAAAGAACACGCTGCTGGTCGACTGCGACCTTCGCCGCCCGATGATCCACCGGCACTTCAAGCAGCAGAACAAGGCCGGGCTGATCGCCTGGTTCGAGGCCGGGGCGAACCTGGAAGGCGACCTCGCGACCAACCCCCACCTGGGCATCATCAAGATCAGCGACAATTTCTCGGTCCTCACCTCGGGCGGGCGCGCGAAGAGCCCGACCCAGATTTTGGAGAACCCCCTGTTCGGCCAGCTTGTCGAGAAACTCAAGAAACAGTACGACCTCGTGGTCATCGACTCGCCGCCCATGGGGGCCGTCACCGACGCCCTCCTGATCGCCGAGCGCACGGATGAGGTTGTCTATGTGTGCCGCTTCAACCGGGCCTACCGGAAGCACATCAAGCTCTACATTCGGGCCCTGACGAACGGCAAGAACGTCGTCCTCGGCATCGTGCTCAACGGATTGTCGCCGCGCCGGATCGAGTACTACTCGAATTACCGGTACTACCGAAGCTACAAGAAGTACTATAGCGCACAGACGTAGGCGGAGGTTTTGCCCGGATTGAAGTGCCCGGGACAGGTCCCTTCCGGTCGCCTTTCGTTCGCAAAGCCTCACACGGTCGACCTCCATGGACCCATCCCGGGCACTTCAATCCGGTGAGGCTCCGGCGGAATTGAGGGGGATCCAGTAGGCTTGCGGGGAGGAGGGAAACTGGGTTCGCTTGGCCGATGGCGCCGCTTTCAAAGTTCCTGCCCGCCGGCTATGATCCCGCGCGGCCCGTGGCCCTGATCGCCGGCCAGGGCCTGTACCCGGTCATCGCTGCGCGGGCCCTCCGGGCTGCCGGGGTTCCCGCCAGGCTTGTGGCATTTGCGGAGGAGACGCCCCCGGAACTGGTCGCAACCTTTCCCGAGGCAGACCGGCGGAGCCTGCTTGTCGGCCAGCTCGGCAAGATGC
>CAZGOX010000296.1:0-3475 GCA_964527955.1 uncultured Opitutaceae bacterium
CAGCGAGCTTGCTCGCGCTCAGGGTGGCGCGAGCAAGCTCGCTGACCTGCATAAAAAGCCAGCCTATTCGTGGTGGTATCCCGGCTCACCGTGCTCCGCGAGGTCGAGGCCCTCCTCCTCGTCCTCGGGGGACGGGCGCAAGCCGATCAAGGCCTTTACGCCAAAGGCGAGCACGGCGGTGGACACGGTCGCGAGGACAATCGTGAGTCCCATGGCCTTGAGTTGCTCGATCCAGAGCGTCCGCCCAAGGATGCCCCCCAGGTTGGCTCCGAGGTTGGGGTTCACCGCCGAGGTTGCCAAAAAACCGGTCAACAGCGCGCCCAGCGTCCCTCCGACGCCGTGGACGCCAAAGGTGTCGAGGGCATCGTCATAGCCGAAGAGGTTCTTGATCTTGGTGCAGGCGAAAAAGGGCACGGCCCCGGCGAGGGCGCCCACGAGGATGGCCGCCCCCGGCGTGATGAAGCCGCATGCCGGGGTGATGACCACCAGGCCAGCCACGGCCCCGGAGCAAAAACCCAGCACGCTCGGCTCGCCGCGAAACGACCACTCAAGGAGGGCCCAGGTCAGCATGGCCACGGCCGTCGCCAGGGTCGTCGTGGTGAAGGCGTTCGCGGAAATGCCGTCGGCCCCGAGCGCCGAACCGGCGTTGAACCCGTACCAGCCCACCCAGAGCATCCCCGTTCCCACCATGCAAAGCACCATGCTGTGGGGAGGCATGGGCACCTTGCGAAAGCCCAGGCGGGGTCCGAGGATCAGGCAGAGCACGAGCGCGGACCATCCCGAGGACATGTGCACGACCGTGCCCCCCGCGAAATCAATGGCCCTGATCGACGCCCCGGCGTTGAAGACCCCGTTCATGCGCCCCGTGATCCCCCACACCATGTGCGCCAGTGGGAAATAGACCACGAGCATCCAGGCCGCGACAAAGACCAGGACCGACGAGAACTTCATCCGCTCGGCGATCGCCCCGACGATCAGCGCCGGCGTGATGATTGCGAACATCAGCTGGAACATCGCGAACACGTTCTGGGACACCCAGTAGGCATAGTCCGTGTTCGGCAGGGAGTCTACGCCGCGAAAGAAGAAGTATTCGGATCCTCCGAGGATCCCGCTGTTGAAGTTCTTGCCGAAGACGAGGCTGTACCCCACGGCCCACCACAGGACCGTGACCACGCCGGCGATCCCCAGGCACTGGGCAAGCACGGAAAGCACGTTCTTCGCACGCACCAGCCCGCCGTAGAAAAGCGCCAGGCCGGGAAGCGTCATGAAGAGAACGAGCGCAGAGGACGTCATCAACCAGCCGTTGTGGCCCGGGCCCGCGGATCCGGCCAGGGCGCCGTCGGCCGAGGGCGCCGTGTTATGTATGTAGGCTTCGAGATCGGCCACCCGCTTGGCCAGCTCGGCGGGACTTTGCCCCAGCTTCGGTACCATCGCGCAAAATGCGAAGTTGGCGGCAAGGCAGAGGAGGGCGACCGCGGTTGAAAGGCGCAGGGCAAGTTTTAGCTTGGGATTCATCGGTCAGGGTACTGCAGACGGTCGACGGGGGTTATGATTGCCGACCTGCCCAAGAGGCACTCGAAGTTCGCAACGTGCCAATTGCGTGGCAAGCAAGTTAAGGGTCAGTTCCGCCACCTAGTAGGTCAGCGAGCTTGCTCGCGCGGTTTGGTTAAAGGCGCGAGCGAGCTCGCTGCCTACGTCGCCTCCCTGAGCGCGAGCGAGCTCGCTGACCTACAAATGTCCAATCCTGCCTTTAGCATTACAAATACCCCTTAACGTGTTTTTAACGAAAACTACGCCCTTAATCATGAACTTTTAATGAATATTAATGGCATATAAATCGCTAATTAAAACGGCGTTACGTGCAACTCAGACAATCCTAACTCGATAATCCTATGCCCGAAGCCTCCCCCCCCACCCCTACAGCGACGATGAAGCCCACCCTGGGCCTCACCGGTCTGACGGTAAATGCCATGGCCCTGATCGCGCCCGGCGCGTTCCTGTGGCTGACGTTTGAAGAACAAGCGCTCTATGGCGCACCCGGAGCCGGGGCTGCAATGTGGTTCGGAATGTTCCTTGCGTTGCTGCTGTGTTATGCGACCGCCGTCAGCTACGCGGAACTATCCAAGCTCTATCCGGGCGCCGGATCCTCCTACTTCTATGCCGAGCAGGCATTCCTGGCGAAGTCCAAGGCCTTTCGGTTCGCCCGGGTGGTTAAGTTCTTCACGGGCTGGGCCAGCCATCTGTACTACTGGGTGTATCCCGGGCTGATGGTGGGTGTGACGGCCCTGCTGATCGGGTATCTCGCCCCGTTCTTTTTCCCGGATACCTTCAGCACATCGTACAACAGCCCCTTGCTGATGTGGGTGTTCTGCGTGGTTTTCGCCATCTTCGTCTCCTATATTGCTTATCGGGGTGTCATCGGGAGCACGGCCGTCAATCTTGCGATCAATGTCATCCAGATCACCGCTCTCGTGGTGTTCTCCTTCATAGCGATCGCCTACCGCACGCAGCACAAGCAGGGTGATGTCGCGTTCCACCTATCCAACGGCGTGGCGGTCAACTACCAGGTCGCCCAGGTGCCGCAAACGGACGACAAGGGGAATCCCATTCCCGTCCTGGACGCCAACGGCAAGCACACCAAGAATGCAGACGGCACGCCCGCGTACCAGATGCAGGACGGGACCGACAAGGACGGCAGCCCCCTGCCGGCCGACGATAAGGGCAATGCCACGACGGTCGCAAAGGCCGCTCCCTTCACCATCGACTACACGGCTGGCGCATGGAGCAAGGACTCGAATAACAACGACCAGTTCAACTACCACCCGACGGCCAAGTCCGTCATCGGGCCGCACAAGTTCAGCTATGTCTTCATCCAGGCCTGCATAGCCATCCTTTGCCTGGTTGGCTTCGAGTCGGTCACGTCGCTCGGCGAGGAGGCGAAGGACCCCAAGAAGCACCTGCCCTGGGCCATCCTGCTCTCGCTCACGATCCAGGGCGCCATTTGCTACCTGTTCGAGTACTTTGCGGCCAATTACCTGCTCAACAGCGCGTACACGATGTCCTCGGCCGGCGCCTCGGCCGCCCCGATCGGCGACTTGATGCTGATCACCGGCACCTGGCTCTTCGGAAGCGCCGCGGCCGGAAAGGCATTCATGCTGGTCCAGGCCGTCACGGTCTTCCTCGCGCTGATTGGAACCACGCTCGCCTGCCTGAACACAGGTGCGCGAGTCACCTACGCCATGGGCCGCGACCAGGAGGTCGGGGCGCACTTCGGCCTGCTCCACGGCAAGAACCTCACGCCGCACAAGTCGATCTGGACCCTCTGCATCCTGTCGATCTTCATCGGCATCATCACGGTGACGAGTTACCTGGGGGGCACAACGCCGGCCGCGCTCGACAAGCACAATATCTGGTACAGCTTCGCGATCTTCAGCCCGGCGACCTACTCCAGCCTCCCGAACTCCCTGGTCTACGT
>CAZGOX010000297.1:0-3457 GCA_964527955.1 uncultured Opitutaceae bacterium
AAAAAGTGAGCGTCGCACATAATTGGGAACCCACGGCAACGGCCTTCTGGTAGTCGGCCCGTAGAAGAGATTAAGCGGCCCTCCTGCACTTTGCGCGCCGCCGCGAGCAATTTCTCGGCCTCGGCGACCCTCGACGCTTTGAAGCAGGCTCGCCCGGACTTCGTGGCCATTTTTCAGGAAACGCACACGCTGCCCGAGAGAAAGTGATTTGCAGCGAAACGAGAACTGGCGTATTCACAACTCTGTTGGGCGCCCCAACGTGTCAGGGGACGGGGTAAACCCGCCACTCGGGGACGCCCCCAAAACCCGCCACTTTGAGAGGGTTTAGTTCGCAGGCTGTGCGGCAGGTGCCGCACAACGGATGCGAATGAACGAACTCAAAGTGAATCAACAAGACACGATCATAACTCTTTGGAGGCGAGGCTGGTCTGCACGGAAGATCGCCCGCGAGGTGGGCTATGATCGGGATACTGTCAGCAAGTACATCCGGCTGGAGGTGGCGCCAAAACCCGCCACCCCGTCCCCCGGCTCTGGAGAACCAGGGGAGTCAAAACCGGCCACCCCGTCCCCCGGGAATGAGGCCGACCCGGTGATGGCGGCGGTGGAGGCAGTCCGGGCGAACGTGAGCCTGTGCGAGGTGTGGAAGAAGGAGATCGAGGCGGGACTGGAACAGGGGTTGTCGGCCAAGCGGATCCACGAGGACCTGGTGAGCGAACACGGGTTTGCCGGCCGCTACCAATCGGTGAAGCGGTTCGTGCGCCGATTGGAGAAGGAAGCCTGCGTGCCGTTCCGGCGGATGGAGTTTGCGGCCGGCGAGCAGATGCAGGTGGACTTTGGGACCGGCCCGTGGATCACGGGCGAGGACGGAAAGAGACGGCGCTCGCACGTCTTTCGGGCCGTGCTGTGCTGCTCACGCAAGGGTTATAGCGAGGCGAGCTTCGACCAGAAGACGGAGACGTTCCTGCGCTGCCTGGAAAACGCCTACCGGCATTTTGGCGGGGTCCCGGTCACGACGGTCCCGGACAACCTGAAGGCCGCGGTGCTGCACCCGGACTGGTACGATCCGGAACTCAACCCGAAGCTGGCCTCGTTCGCAAAGCACTACGACACGGTGATCCTGCCGACGAAGCCGAAAATGCCCCGTCACAAGGGCCGGGTCGAGCGCGGGATCGACTACGTCAAAAACGCCCTGAAGGGGCGGACCTTCGCGAGCCTCGCCGCCCTGAACGGCTTCCTGGCCGACTGGGAGAGGAACGTGGCCGACAACCGGATCCACGGGACCACCCGCCGCCATGTCGGCCAGCACTTCCTCGAAGTGGAAAAAACGGCCCTGAAGCCGCTGCCGGCGGGCCTCTTCCCGAGCTTCACCGAAGGAAAACGCTCGGTCCACACCGACGGGCATGTCGAGTTTGACAAGGCGTACTACTCGGTGCCGCCGGAGTACACGAATCGGGAGGTCTGGGTCCGGGGCGAATCGCGCCTGGTGCGCATCTTCTCGCTGAAGATGGAGCCGATCACGGTGCACTGCCGGGTCGAGCCGGGAAGATCCCAAACGGCGGACGGTCATATCCACCCGCTCAAGCGCCGGATCGCCGACCACGGCACGGCCTATCTGCTGGAGCGGTGCCAGAACATCGGCGCGGGCGCCGGGGCCTGGGCGCTCGCCGTGCACCGGCACCGGCCGATCGAGTCGATCCGGGTGATGCAGGGACTGATCTCGCTCGCCAGGAAGACCCCGGCGGCGGAGCTCGACCGCGCCGCCTCCAAGGCCCTGCAGCGGGCCGGTTGGAGGCTCGGGCACATCCGGCAAGCGCTCTGCGAGCCGCCCAATGTCGTCCAGGTCGACTTCCTGGAAACCCATCCGCTCATCCGCGCCATGGAGGTTTACCGGATCCCCTTTCCCCCATGAACCATCCGCAACTCGTCCCCACGCTGAAACAACTCCGGCTCTCCGGCCTGGCGGCCACCCTCGATGTCCGCCTGCAGGAAGCCGCCTCCAGCCGCCTCTCCCATGCCGAGTTCCTAACCCTCATCCTCCAGGACGAGCTCAACATCCGCCAGCAGCGCAGGATCGCCAACCGCAGCCGTGCCGCCGGCTTCACCAAACCGAAGACCCTGGAGGACTTCGATTGGAGCTATAACCCCAAGGTCCCAAAAAAGCAGATCTTCGAGCTGGCGGCCTGCCAGTTTATCCGGGAGGCCAGGTGCGCCCTGTTCATCGGCCATCCCGGGCTCGGAAAGTCGCACCTGGCGCAGGCCATCGGTTACGAGGCGATCAAGCAGGGCTTCACCGTCCTTCGAAAGTCGATCTTCGACCTGGTCAACGAGCTCATGGCCGATGAGGCGATCAAGGAAAAGGACCGTGCGCTGCACCAGTACCTCAAGCCCGACCTGCTCATCATCGAGGACTTTGCCGGCAAGCACCTGCCCCAAAACTCCGGCGAATACCTCCTCGAGATCGTCATGCGCCGCTACGAGAACAAGTCCATCCTGCTCACCTCGAACCGGCCCCTGGAAGACTGGGGCAAGCTCCTCCATGACGTCCCAGTCGCCACCGCCATCCTCGACCGCCTTCTCCACCACTGCCACATCGTTCCCTTCGTCGGCAAAAGCAAACGATGGCCCGGCGCCGAAGCCCTCGCCGCCCTCAAGCTCTACGACGATGAGCCCGAAACCGACCGGAAGAGCCGATGATCACCAACCCGGACGGTCGGGGCTCCGCCCCGCCCATTGACGACCCCCACGCCCCTTCCCCCGCCCCAGGGCGGGGAACCTCCCGCTGCGCGCCGGGTGCCGTCTCCGGCACCGCTCCCGTTGGTCGCGGCCAGCCCGGTGCTCGCTCCGCCATCTTCCGCTCCGACATCCGTTTCCTCTTGATCCGGCCCTTCAAACCAATACCAAACATCCCGCCCGCCCTAAGTGGCGGGTTTTGGGGCGTCCCCAACTGGCGGGTTTTAACCCGTCCCCTGAGAGCAAAGGACGTATCCGTCCGGTGGACGACCTCCCTCAACGTCATTGCCAGTGACGTCGTGCGTCACATGAGTGACGTTTGTGGATGCGGAGCGTAATTTCCGACTAAACGAGGGCCGCTGCTGGCTGCCAGCGGGCCGGTGTCAGGGCGCCCAGGTCATCCTGGTTGGTCATGCTGGGCAGGCGGGAGAGCACGTCGCGCATGTAGGCCAGCGGGTCGATGCCGCGGCGCTGGCACGATGCGATGATCGAGTAGATGATCGCGGAGCGGTCGCCGGCGTCGGGGTGGCCGATGAACAGGAAGTTCTTTTTTCCGATGGCCGAGGGTCTGATGGCGTTTTCCATCAGGTTGTTGTCGAGCCGTGTGCAGCCGTGTTCGCAGTGGGCGACCAGGGTGTCCCACTGGTTGATCAGGTACTTGCACGCCTTTCCAAGCGGCGACTGCGGCCGCGAGCGCCGGGCGAGCAGGACGGCAGCTTTCCTCAGG
>CAZGOX010000298.1:0-3439 GCA_964527955.1 uncultured Opitutaceae bacterium
GGCGGGCCTTGGCGCGCAGCTCCATGATCGAAAGGTGGCTGGAATCGTCGATGAAGATGGGAGCCTTGGCGAACTCATCGGCCGCGTCGAGCAGTTGCTGCAGCTCCTCGCCCTTCTGGCCGACCACCCCGCCTCGAAGCTTCTGCATGTCGACCCCGGCCTTCGAGCAGAGCATGCGCATGGCCAGCTGCGAGGCACTCATTTCAAGGGAGAAGATCAGCGTGGCGACGGGCTCGCCGCGCTTTGGCACCGCGGCCGCCTCGGCAAAGTTGAGGGCCAGGGAGGTCTTCCCCATGCCGGGGCGCGCCGCCAGCACGATCATCTCCTGCTTCTGGAAGCCCCAGGTCTTGACATCGAGGTCCTTGAAGCCCGAGGGCACCCCGGTGACCTCGCCCTTGCTCATCATCATCTTGTTGATGACGCGCATCGCCTCCCGGGTCGTCTCCTTCATCGGCTTGGCCGAGTCCGAGATGCGGTCCTGGGTGACCCGGAAGATGTTCTGCTCGACCTTGTCGATGAATTCGGGGAGCCCGCCCGTGAAGTTGAAGCAATCCTCGACGGCGCCGGTCGCCACCTTGATCAGCTCGCGCAGCAGGTGCAGTTCGCGGACCTTTTCAAGGAAGTACTGGGCCTGCGCGGTCGTCGGGATGCTCCCGCTGATCTTGGCGAGGTAGGAGTATCCCCCCACGGCCTCGAGCTGGCGCGAGGTCTTCAGTTCCTCGGCCAGGACGGCGATGTCGACGGGCGGGCTCTTCTGGTAGAGCTCGATCACCTTCTCGTAGATGACCCGGTTCGCGGCCGACGTGAAGGCTGCGGGCGGAAGCTTTGCCTCCAGGCACCGGGCGATGCTGTCGGCCCCGTCCAGGAGGCAGCAGCCCAGCAGGTACTCCTCGGCTTCCAGGCTGTGGGGAAGAACGCGGGCCGCCACCGGGGTGTCAGGGCGCCGGAGGGAGGGGGGTGGTTCTTCGGCCATGCCTCGAGCCCAGGCTACTTCTTTGCCTCGAATTTCTTATCCGCGACCTTCTTCTCCTCGACGACCGGCTCAATGATATTCTCGGACACGACGTCGAAATTCAGTTCCACCGTGACGTCGGCGTGCAGCTTGATCTTGACCGTGTGCTGGCCGAGGGTCTTCACCGGCGCGTACAGGTGGATCCGCTTCCTCTCGATGGTGAAGCCCGCCGCGACCAGCTTGTCGTGGATGTCCGCCGAGGTGATGGCCCCGAAGGTCTTGCCGCCCTCGCCCGTCTTGACCGCAAAGGCGAGGCTCGTCTTGCCGAGTTTTTCGGCGATTTCGTTGGCCCCGGCCAGCTCCTGGGTCTCGCGGACCGCCCGGCGCTTCTTGAGCGCCTCGACCTGCTTCCGGTTGGACTCGGTGAGAGGGACCGCGACGCCGCGGGGCAAAAGGAAATTGCGCGCGTAACCGGCGCGAACTTTTACTTGGTCACCCTCGCCGCCGAGACCTTCGACGGGTTTGAGTAGGAGGATTTCGCTCTGGGCCATGGCAAGGAGGGAGGATGGAGGTTAACGATTGAGTAAGAGTGAGCTAGGTGGAAACGGACCCCGGCTGGCGGTCGCCCGAACCCCTTGCTTCGTGCTTAAGGGGTCACTGGAATGGTCTTTTGCGGCAGTCGTGTCAAGCGTCCCGGGGGCGAGGAAGTGGGTCCATTTGACTGAAATCAGGTAGGGACGCCCGGCCCGGGCGTCCGGGTCTACGAATGGGCCTGAAGTATTCCCGGACCCTTCGATAAACTCAGGGCAGGCTTGGCGGGACGCCCGTCCCTACCTCGAAACGCCTGCCTGAGTCAGCCTGTCCTCACGGACCCAGTACCGGGGCCGGCCGCAGGAGGTGGAATAATTGGCTCGCTGCCTATTGTGCATAAGATTCCCTCCCCCGGATGGACGCTGCGCCGCGGTACCGCTGGTTCGTTTCGGACGACATCAACGGTTTCTTCGGCCTGGTTGTCGACAACCTGTCGGTGATGGCCTTCCTCGCGACGGTCCTTGTCGGCGCCTACCAGTTTCCGGCCGACATCGTCTTCGGGCGGATGTTTCCGGGGACCGCCCTCGGGGTCCTGGTCGGCGACGGGATCTACACCTGGATGGCCATCCGCCTTGCGAGGCGGACGGGGAGGACCGATGTGACCGCGATGCCGCTTGGCCTGGACACGCCGTCCACGATCGGCATGGCGCTCCTGGTCCTGGGGCCGGCCTTCATCGCCTTCAAGCAGGCGGGGATGGGCGAGCGCGAGGCAGCGATCGCCACCTGGCACCTGGGCATGGCGGCGACCGTGATCATGGGGATCCTCAAGTTTGCCCTGGCGTTCGTCGGGGCCCGGGTCCAGCGGATGGTCCCCCAAGCCGGGCTCCTGGGATCCATAGCGGGCATCGCCCTGATGCTGATCGGGTTCATTCCCATGCTGGAAATCATGCGGCTGCCGGTGGTCGGCTTCGTGTCCCTCGGCCTTGTGTTATACGCCCTCGTGGCCAGGGGAAAGCTACCGGGAAAACTGCCGGGGGTCCTGGTCGCGTTCGCCGTGGGGGCGGTCCTTTATTTTGGCCTGGGGTATCTCGGCCTGAGTGGCGGGGACTTTCATCCACCGCATGGGATGCAACTTCGGTTCGCCCTGCCCCTCCCCTCGCTGGGGTTTGTCGGCGGACTGCGCCCGTCCCTGACCTATCTCCCGCTCATCGTGCCGTTCGCCCTGCTCACGGTCGTCGGGGGGATCAACGTGACAGAGAGCGCACGGGTGGCGGGCGATGACTACAGCACCCGAGACATCCTGCTGGTCGAGGCGGTGGCGACCCTTGCGGCCGGCCTCCTGGGCGGCGTCGCCCAGACGACCCCGTATATCGGCCAGCCGGCCTTCAAGCGGATGGGAGCCCGGGCTGGATACACTCTCTTGACCGGGCTTTTCGTCGGCCTCGGGGGAGTCCTGGGGTACCTCGCCAACATCGTCGAGGTGCTGCCGCTCGCCGTGCTCGCCCCCATCCTGGTCTTCGTGGCCCTGGAAATCACGATCCAGGCCTTTGAGGTGACGCCTTCGCGGCACGCGGTGGCCGTGGCCTTCAGTTTCTTCCCAGCCATCGCCCGGATGCTTGCGATCAAGCTCGGCGACCCGGCCGTGGTGCCGGCCGAGCAGTTCGCGAAGCTTTTGACGGCGGGCGGACAGGGCCTGCCCGCGATGGACGTGGTCGTGGCGCTTGGAAACGGCTTCATCATCACGTCGATGATCTGGGCCGGTTTCGTCGTCGAGATGGTGGACCGGCGGCTGCGCGTGTCGGCGGGATACCTGGTGGTGGGCGCCGTGCTCACGATCTTCGGGATCATCCACTCGGCCAAGCCGGACGGGAGCATGTATTTTGCGTGGGCGCTTGACGGGATGCCGAGGGTCGTGGCTCTGCAGTTCGCCGGAGCCTATGTGGCTCTGGCCGCGGT
>CAZGOX010000299.1:0-3417 GCA_964527955.1 uncultured Opitutaceae bacterium
AGGTTGTAGTCCTGGGTCACGATCTGGGCCGCGCGGTTGAACGCGTCGATGACCAATGGGGCGGAATTGATCGTGTAGCTCGAGAGGACCCCGTTTGAGACCGTCGGGTTCGTGATGTTCGGCAGGCCGGACCAGTTGTCTCCGGGGTAGATGTACCACGAGAAGTTTACGTTATCCATCGACTGCTTCACATAGAGGCCCGTGGCCTCGAGGGTGAGGCGGTCGGTGGGCTTGAAGTCCACCTGGAAGTTGCCTCCCTGGTGGTGCCGCAGCTGCAGGAACTCCGCGCTGTTGACGACTTCGGCGGTGACCCAGGGCCCTGGGGGCTGGCCGGGGAGCGGTCCCCCGACGCCAAGGGAGGCGTTGGTGGGCTCGGCAAGGGACTCGACACCGTCGCGGCGAAGGTACTCCCGGTTGTCCTCGGCGCCGATCATGATGCCGATCGTCTTCTCCGGGTTGTGCCAGCTGAACATCGCGGACTCGCTTCCCTCATTCTTCTTCGAGCGGTCGTTGTAACCGTCTGTGACGGTGCCCGTGAATACGAGGGGATCCATCTCCAGGGGATTGCGGGTCGTGACGTTGACGGTTGCGCCGATGCTGCCCTCAAGGAGTCGGGGCTCCCAGCTCTTGAAGACCTCGGCCTGATTGACGACGTCCGGGCTTAGCAGGAGGTAGTTGAACTGCCTGCTCTGGTTGTCGAGGACGTACCAGTCGGCGGACGAGACGGGCTCTCCGTTGAGGAGCACGCGATTCAGGTTCGGGTCCGTGCCCTCGATGCTGACGCGCTCGCCCTCGCCGAAGAGCCGGTCGACCGTGATTCCCGGGAGGTGGGAGAGTGACTCCGCTAGATTACTGTCGGGGAACTTGCCGACGTCCTCCGCGGTGATGATGTCGACGTTCTCCTCGGCCGACCGCTTGGCGTTGAGGGACAGGGCCAGGCTGCTCGCATAGCCGTTGACGACGAACTCGTTCATCGCGACCGGCTGGTCGGATGCGCCGGGCACCGTCGCGGAGGCCGTGGTGGTGGTGGTCGTCGTCGTCGTTGCCGGAGTCGCCGCCGTCTGCGAAAGGGCGGAGCCCGTGATTCCAAGGATAATGACAGAACATGCCGCAGCTCTGTGCAGCGCAGTGAAGAGACCCGCATGGCCGTTGCCGGTTGATGGGTCGCGAGGATCAGGTGTAATCATGTTGTTGATGGTTCTAGCGATGTGGAAACAAAACAAGGGAGTGGCAGGCTGCCCTGCATGGCGGCCTGGAAAGACGGGGCTCTGATTGCGCGCCGTGCGGGTCGCGGTTGGACCCTTCGTGACGGCGCTCTATCTCGTGCGTGACGGGTTCAGTCGGGTGTTCCGCTATCGCAGCGGCGGGTTCCCCCGGCGGCGTCGATGCTCGGGAGGGCCCTTGCCGGGGCCATGTCCCTCGCATGCGCACGCGCTGAACAATTTGTTTTCAACATAGGGAAGCCAATCATTGCCGGGGTAAACGAATGTGGCGGTTTGTTTTTTACGCGCCCATGATAACGCTGGCGTCGCCGTTAAAAAATGGCAGAAATGACGATGTTTTTAACAAAAATGTCAGAAACACCGAACGCGCGCATCCTTTCCCTCGAGAAAATGGCCAATTTGCTGCCGTCGCCGCTCAGGCCGCTGCACGGAAAGCGGGTGGCCCCCCTTGCCCTTCCCGACAACATCGTCTGCTTCTGCCGGCGCTCGGCAACAGACCTAAACCGGCCGCAGCGCGGCCGCGCCCTCCACCACCGCTTCGTGCTGATTCTTGCCCTTGAGACCGCGGTGACGGTCGCCGTGGACGACCGCGCGATCCGCCTGAGGCCCGACGAGGGGCTGCTCGTGCTGCCCTTCCAGTTCCACGACTACATCCAGCCGGCGCGCGAGGACCTGCGATGGCTTTTCATCACGTTTGACATGATCGACGTGGCGCCGCTGCAGGTACTCCGGTTTCGGCCGTTTGTCATTACTCAGGTCGTTCGCCAGACCTGCGCCGAACTTGTGGAGGCCTACCTGACGCGGGGCGAGGGCGACCTCACGAGCCTCCTGCTGTCCGTCCTCCTCCAGAGGATTCGCCAGGCCGAACCGATCCTGCGCAGGCACCACAAGCCGCCCGTGGCGCCCGGGCTCATCATGCAGGTCAACCAGCTGGCGCAGAACAAGGATGAGCCCATGAGCGTAAAGGAGATCGCGCGTTCGCTCGGGATCAGCGCAAGCCACCTGAGGGCGCGATTCAGGGCCTCCTGCGGCGTGAGCCTGGGCAGGCACCTAAGGAGGCTGCGGCTTGAGAAGGCGTGCGGACTGCTGCGTCTGAGCCAGAGGCGGGTCACCGAGATCGCGGAGCTCTGCAGCTTCACCTCGATCTACAGCTTCAGCCGCGCGTTTCACACGGCTTACGGCGTGTCGCCGATGGCCTACCGCCACGGCGACCGGGTGCGCAAGGCGGCCGACCTTTCCTAGGCGAAGGCCTTCAGCCGCCGCAATACGTCTTCCCCGAGCCGCGCGACAAGTGACGCGGTAAGCTCCTGGACCGAGGGTCCCCCGTCGCGGGTGACCGGCGTCAGGTCGACCGCCCAGGTTATGCCGGCAACGCTGTCGGTGGCGTGGGAGGCGTGGAACGTCGCGTTGGCCGCCCGCCGGCCGACGGTGGCTAGGTCATATCGTTTGCCGCCCGCGATCTGCGAGTCAAATGCGGCAAGCAGCTTGCGCGAGAGCTCCGGGTGCCGGCCCGAGTCGAGCGCGACCTTGTCCGCGTCGGGAAGCCAATCAAGGTTCCGCCACACCTCGCAGCCAATCACCTTCGCGGGCCTGCTGGCGGCTGGGAGGGAGCGGATGGCCTCCAGGCACCGAAGAAGCACGGCCACGTGGGTGTCGTGCTTGTCCGCGGGATTGTGGAGGAAGACGACCTCCGGCCTGCACCCCGAGAACACCGCGCGCAGATCGCTCGCGACCCCGGGGTGGCCGGGGTGCTTCACGTCGGCGCTGGCGTACCCGAGCTGAAGCTGGATCGCGTACTGGCCGAGCGTGGCGGCCTCGCGCTGCTCGCTTCGCCGGACAGCGAGCATCTGCTCGTCCGTGTACGAGGCGTAGCGACCGGACCGGGGCGAACCCGCCCCGTTGGTGACGACCACCCCGCCGAAGGCCTTGCCCGGCACGCCGATGCAGTCGCTTATTCCAGACTGGGCCATGATCTCGATGTCGTCCTGGTGGGCCGTGACGCAGAGGTGCGTCACCCGCCTGAGCGCCTCGTCCGGCGAGAAGGACGAGTCGGGAACAAAGATGTCCGCGGTCGGATTGGAGAATTTCATGGGAAACTATTTTGAGCCCGAATGCACCGCGGGCGAGCCCGCAGTCGCACCGATCGAGGGAAGGCTTGCGGCGGCGATCGCCTGTCCGTGGCGCTTGTCCTTCT
>CAZGOX010000300.1:0-1596 GCA_964527955.1 uncultured Opitutaceae bacterium
GTGCGCACGGCGCTCACCTCTGCCGAGCGCGGGGCGCAGATGACCTTCGAAGTGGCCCTGGCCATGCGCAACTTCGCGGAACTAAGGGACAGAATTGCCGGTGGGGAGCTGGTCCCGGCCCAGGATATGGATGCGAGGTACTTCCCGCTGCAGTCGGACTACGACCGGGTGGTGCAATGGGTCAAGGACCAGGGATTCACGGTGACACGGACCGACGCCAACAAGCTGGCCGTGTTTGCACGCGGGTCGGTCGACTCAACGGCCGCCGCGTTCCAGGTGTCGTTTGCCAGGGTCAGCTACCTCGGCGCCGAATACACTTCGGCCGTGACGGAGCCGAGCATCCCGGCCGAGCTGTCGCCCATCGTGCTGGGCATCCATGGCCTGCAGCCCCACCTGCGGCCGCATCCAATGGCGCACTTGAAGCCCATGGTGAACGGGTTTTCAGGCTACGCTCCCTCCCAGATCCTCACAGCCTACGGTGCGGGCTCAGTCTCCCAGGACGGCACGGGGCAGACCATCGCGATGGTCGAGCAGGTCTTTCCGCTGTTATCGGACCTGACGACCTTTTGGACGGACGCCGGCGTCGTCAATTCCACGGACAAGGTCCGGATGTTCGGCGTTGGAGTCGGCCCGGACCCCGCGACCGAAACCAACTATTACCCGGAACTCGAGGAGGCGGATCTCGATGCGGAGTGGGCGAGCGCGATAGCTCCCGGCGCGCACATCCGGATCTATGGGGCCGGCACCTCCGACGCGGGCTCGTTCGACGAGGCCTTTCAGCAGATCTACAAGGACCTGTCATCCGATCCCCAGATCCACCAGCTTTCGATTTCCTTTGGATCCGCCGAGGATGAATTGGACCATGACTATTTTCTGATCGAGTCCCAGTACCTGGCGAATCTGACGGCGGCCGGCATCACGGTGTTTGCCGCTTCCGGCGACGGCGGGGCCCAGCCGGACCCGGCGACCGGCCAGTACAACGTGAACGCTCCCATCCAGGTCACGTATCCCGCGAGCGACCCGAGCGTCACGGCCGTCGGGGGCACCCACCTCGTCCTGAACGCCGACAATTCCATTGAAGGCGAGACCGGATGGTCGGGCAGCGGCGGCGGGGTCAGCAAGATCTACGCCCGGCCAGCCTGGCAGGCTGGTGCAAACATGCCGGCGGGCGCGTTCCGGATGGTGCCCGACATCGCCGCGGTAGCCGACCTGGACCCTGGAGCCATGATTGTCGACCAGGGGTCGCCGCAGAGGATTGGGGGAACCAGCTGGTCCACGCCGATCTGGGCCGGATTCTGCGCCCTGATCAACCAGGCAAGGGGCACGCCGGTGGGGTTCCTAAATCCCAAGCTTTACCCGCTGCAGGGCACGTCGGCGCTCATGGACATCGTGTCGGGCGGCAACTCGATATACCCGGCTGCTGCCGGCTACGACATGTCCACGGGGCTGGGGACGCCCAATGTCGCCAACCTGATCCACTTGCTCGGCAACGCGCCGGGACCGCTGGCGATCCTCGACCAGCTGGGCCCGCAGTTTGTGACGCCGGGCCAGACCGCCACCTTCGCCGTGGCGACCTGGCCCCCGGCGGGCGCCGGC
>CAZGOX010000300.1:1696-3413 GCA_964527955.1 uncultured Opitutaceae bacterium
TCCCGGCCGCACTCACGGTGGGCGCGACCGGCGTCACGACCCTGGCGGGCTGGCCCGAGGCGACGGGGACCGCCGACGGAATCGGGAGAGCGGCGCGGTTCGACTTTGTCGGAAGCGTCCGGCTCGACAGCAAGGGGAACATTTACGCCGTGGACGCCGGCAATGACACGATTCGCAGGATCACTCCCCAAGGAGTTGTAACGACCTTTGCGGGCACGCCGGGAGTGACGGGGAGCACGGACGGGCCGGTGGCCGCCGCCCTGTTTGATGATCCGGGCGGCGTTGCCGTTGATCCCAAGGGAAACGTATTTGTTGCCGACTCAGGCAACTACACGGTCCGTGAAATTTCCACCTCCGGACAGGTCACCACCCTTGCGGGCGCGGTGGGAGTCCAGGGCACGGCGGACGGCACGGGAACGAATGCGAGATTTTACGACATGGAGAACATTGCGGCCGACAACCTCGGAAACCTCTATGTCGTCGACGGAGTCAGCGACACGGTTCGGAAGATTGTGGTCGCCACCGGGGCCGTCACGACGATCGCGGGCTCGCCCGGGTCTTCGGGCAGCAACGACGACCAGGGAATCTACGCGCGCTTCAGCGACCCGACCGGCGTGGCGACCGACTCCTCCGGGAACGTCTACGTCTCGGACACGGGAAACGACAAGATCCGGAAGATCGCGCCAACGGGCGCCGTTACCACGATTGCCACCGTGGCCCCATTCGTGGGCATGGTCGGGACGAACCAGGCCACGTCTTCAAGCCCGGCCGGGCTCGGCCTGGATCCCTCGGGCGACCTCTTTGTGGGATGCCCGGGAGACGGCACCGTCCGGGAGATAACGCCGGGCGGGGCCGTCAGCCTGGTCGCGGGCGCGGGCGGGAACCCCGAGAATGTCGACGGGCCTCTCACAACGGCGGAATTCGGATTCCCGGACGACGTCGCCGTGGATCCGAGCGGCGTCCTCTACGTGGCGGACGGCATCAACAACACGGTACGGCGGATCTTGCAGAACGCGATCGCCCCCTCCATCACCGTCCAGCCGACGAGCCAGACGGTAAACATGGGGTCCACCGTTGTCCTGAGTGCAAGCGTCGCGGGAGCGGTCAGCTACCAATGGATGGACTACGGCATGCTGGTTTCAAACGGGGCGGGCGCTCCAACCCTGAACGCCGACGTGGTGAGCGGGGCAAACGGCCCCGTGCTCGTGATCTCGAACGTCAGTTACCTTTCCAACGGCACCTACACGCTGATTGCGACGGGCCCGGATGGCGGGACGATCTCCAGTTCGCCGGCCACGATTTCCGTGGTCGTCAGCACAAGCCCCGGCGCGGTGACGAGCCTGTCGTCGCGGGCGTTCGTGGGCACGGGCGACAACCTCCTGATCGGGGGCTTTTACGTCGTGGGCAACACCTCGGCCACGGTCCTGGTGCAGGCGATCGGGCCGGGCATTGGTGCGAGCCCCTACAACGTGTCCGGCGTGCTGCAGCATCCCGAGGTTGCCATTCACCAGTACCAGAACGGCAAGGACGTCATTCTTTACGACAACGCGGGCTGGGGCTCCAGCCAGGTGTTGCTGAACGCGGCGGCGGCGGTCTACGCGCTGCCGGTCCTCAGCCCCGGGTCTCCCGACTCGGAACTGCTGGTGACTCTGCCTCCCGGGGGCTACACCGCGGAGGTGACGGGGGCCGATGGCGGAACCGGGGTCGCCCTCTGCGC
>CAZGOX010000301.1:0-3406 GCA_964527955.1 uncultured Opitutaceae bacterium
CGCGGAGCTGACGGAAACAAGGCCCGCCCTGGACCCGGATGCCGCGGCGGAAGTGATCACTTGGACCCTGAGCGTCGACGACCGCGGCTTTCCGGACGAGCGACGGATCTATGCATACATTCGCTGCAAGGTCTACGACCCGGAGAGGGCGGTGGATGTCACGCGAATCTCGGAGTTGAGCCCGGCCTATGAAGGGCGAAGCTTCGTCAAGACGGACATCCGCGCGCGCTTGACGCTCCCAAACGGCGAGTCGAGGGAGTTCGGCAACGACGATGTCCAGGAGCGGGACTTTGTGCACGTCGCGAACAGAAACTCCTGGTATGACCGCCTGGTTGGCGACACCGGCGCAGGGGTGAAGGAGAAGTTCCTGGCCGTGAGCGGGATCAAGCCCGGCGCGATCCTGGAGTACCAGGAGGTCGAAACCCTGCGCCCCGGATACTTTTTCCAATACCGCCTTCAGAATCCGCTCCATTGCGGAGTCCGGCATTTGACGGCGACGTTCCATTTCCTGAACGACAAGAACGAATACCTGGACTACCCGTTCCTGCTGAACACGCCGAAGTACCCGGTCCAGGCGGATGCGGGATCAGGGGAGGCGACCCTTCGGGTGACCGCAGACAGGCTCCCGGCACTCAGCGACGAGCCCTATTCCCCTCCGGTCCTCGACCGGTCCCTCGCATTATTCGGGAGCTATGTGCCCAGGCAGATCGTCCTGGCCACCCACCATGACAACGGAGTGGACACCAAGGTTGACCGCAAGGCGGGACCGTGGGGGGCCATTGCCACAAAATGCTACATCTTCGAGCAGGACGCGACCCAGCCGATTCCGGAGGTGACGGCGCTTGCGGCGCGCCTTGGGGCGGGTGCGGCGACTGAGACCGAGAGGGCGCGGCGCATCCACAACTACTGCCATTCCCTGCTCCTGCGATATAGGGACTCTCCCCAGCGGGAGCGGACCCGAATGTACCGCCTTGTGTCCACACCCCTGGACAAGGTGATCGCCATGGACGACAACCCCACGCTGCAGTTCAACCCCAGGGACTTTTTCTGGCTGGCTGTCGCGCTTTACCGGGCTGCGGGTCTCAAGGCCGAGGTCATGCTCCTGCCAAACCGGAGGAACATCGGGTTCAGCCCCGACCTGGCGACCGAGTCCATCCTGCCGGAGCACTGCGCTCGGGTTTTCGCCGACGGAAAGTGGCAGTTCTCCATGCCGGATCTGGACGCTCCCTTCCCATTTGGCAGCCTTCCGTGGTACACCCGAGGGTACGTCGGTCTGCCCGGGCGCCTGAATGAGGCCGCGTTTGTCAGGATCCCGGCGGCTCCCCCGTCCAATTCGGTCATCTCAAACCTCGGTACGCTGAACCTGGCCGCCGACGGCAGTCTGACCGGAAACTGCCGGCGGATCTGGACGGGAGAACCTTCCATCCGGCTCAAGGAACGGCTGAGAACGGCCAGCGAGGACAAGAGGAGGCACATGATCGGGGATGAGCTGAAGAGAGACCTCAAGTGCGACGACATCACGGTGACCGGTCTCAAGGGGGTGGACGACGTCGACGCCCCCCTTGTCGCCGAGTACCGGCTGACGTGGAGCGATTTTGCGACAA
Organism: uncultured Opitutaceae bacterium; assembly: GCA_964527955.1. Lineage (GTDB taxonomy): Bacteria > Verrucomicrobiota > Verrucomicrobiia > Opitutales > Opitutaceae > Palsa-1447. Next base: position 1,605 of record CAZGOX010000301.1, read on the forward strand.
GCACAAGGAAACTCCTGGTTTTCCGTCCCTCGGTCTTCCATGGCCTCTTGACCACGCCGTTTGCAGAGGCGGTGCGGCACAACCCCATTGATTTTGAGTTTGGCTGGCGGGAGTTGGACCAGTTTGACTTGCGGATTCCCGCGGGATGCCGACTCAAGGCCCCAGCCCAATCGCTGGAGGAACCCGGGGAGGCCATAAGCTACCGCCTGAGAGTCACCTTTGACGAGCAGGCCGCCGTGTTCCATGTTCAACGGGTGTTCGTTTCGAACCTTCACCACCTCCCCGTGGCCGCCTACGGGGAGCTGAAGGATTGGTACGGGGCCATGGCGCATGACGACGGAGCGGAATTGGCGCTCGTAAAGCCAAGACCGGCCTCGCCCGCAAGCCCGCCGCCTCCCCCAAAGCCCCCGGCGGCGACATGAGGTGCTTCCCATTCATGTGCAGCGTCCGGGCGTTATGGAGTTTGAGCGCCGTTGTCGCATGCGTTCTCATCGCGCGGCCGCTCCACGCGGCGGCGCCTGACTGGATCCCGCTCGCAGATGCCGGCGGTGATTGGCACGGGGATTGCGATGCGATCCTCTTGTTGGATTCCCTGCAGGTGAGGTACCTGCCCCCGGATGCCCTGAGGATCAGGTTTGTCCGGCGCCAGGTCTACAAGGCAATTCGGGCTCCGGGTATTGCCGAGATGAAGCTCGTCTTCCCGTACGATCCTGGCCTGTGCCATGTGAAGTCGTCACGGGTCTGGGTCCTCTCGCCTGGAGGTGACCTGAAGCAGAAGTATGATCTAGCCGACTTTTCCGATTTTGTGGCGAAGTACGACAAGTTCGATTGGATCCAGCAGCGCAATCTCGTGTTTGATGCGGCGGGCAAGGTCGATGTCGGCGACATCATGGCTTGGGAAGTCCGCTACGATCTGGATGCCCCCGCCCCCGATGTGAGCGTGAACTTCGGGCAGAGGCTCGCCTGCCTGAGGGAGGAGTGCGAGGTAACTCCCACCCCGGGCGGCAGATTGACATGGGTGTCCGCAAGCAAGGGGCCCGGCACCCCGGATTCTGGGGAGGAGCCGGGATCCCTTCGTTGGGCGATCGCCAAGGCCGCGGCGGCGCCAGAGGACCCTCCTTCGTTCTTCATACCCAGCCTGAAGGGCATCATGGTTCATTGCGTGCCCCGGGAGGCCGGCAGCGGCGTCTCGTCGTGGAGGGAGATCTCCGCGAAGGCCTCACAACTCCTTGAGCCGGCGGTCCAGGAGGACCCTGGACTCAGCGACCAGGCCAGAGCCCTGGTTGTGGGGGCCAAGAACCGGTGGGACAAGATCCGGGCGCTCACGGAGTTTGTCCAGAAGGAGGTGGTCTATCTCGAAGTCTTCCTCAACAAGGACGCCCTGGCAGGCTACCGCCCGCATGCTGCGACCGATGTCTTGCGCAACCGGTACGGCGACTGCAAGGACAAGGCTGCGCTTCTGATCGCCATGTTGCGCGCCGTTGGGGAAAACGGGCGATTTGTCCTTCTCTTCCAGAGCAACCCGAGGGCGGTAAACGAGGGCTTTCCCACCATCGCCACGTTCAACCACGCGATCGTTGCCATACCGGCGGATTCCGCGGTGCCGCCTTCATGGCCGGTCGCCGAGATGCACGCGGGAGACCGGGAGGTCGTATTCGACCCCACAGACTCGGTGACACCCCTCGGCGTCCTGTCCCGGCTTGATCGGGGCGGCTTCGGACTCCTAGTCGACGCGGGCGCCGGTCGGCTGTTCACGCTGCCAGCCGGAGCCCCATACGTAAACCGGCTGGTCCGCCGGGTTG
>CAZGOX010000302.1:0-3405 GCA_964527955.1 uncultured Opitutaceae bacterium
GCCCTTTCCACGTAAGCCCTCGGACGGACGACCGCCGCCTTGACCGCCGCAGCCAGCAGGGGGCGGGCGGCATCGTCGTCCCCGGCATCGCAGTCCAGGAGTCCCATCGCCGCGAGCAGCTGCGGATCGCGGTCTCCCTCGTCGTAGGCGTGCCCAAGGGTTTCTCGGGCATGTTCCTGGTAGGCGCTGGCGAGGGCGGGAAAGGTTTTCGCGACTGCAGCCACCTCAAGCCGCTCCCAGTCGCCCTTGATCCGGGCGACCTCGCCTGGCGTCGCGTTCCGCACGGTGAAGCGGGGCGGGTCCGGGAGATCGGTGCCAAATTCGCCGAACACCGTCACTGCGGCGGGGAGATAGCGGGCGAGTTCCTCCTGCATCTCGGGGTATCCGAGACCGAAGCATTCCCGGAACATCGCCTCATTGACCGGTTCCGTGCCGGCCCGGGCCAGGAACATCCAGAAGCAGTTGCGCCAGGGCCGGCCGGTGGGGCTGGCGGTTTTGTTTCCATCGTCGAGGGCCCATCGCACCCACAGGCCCGCCTGGGACAGCCAAGCCCGCCGGTAGCGCTCGACCTCGGCCTTAGTTCCCGCGGGAGGGTGGGGTTGCTCCACGAGATCACGCATGGGCAGCAGCAGGGGTCCCACGGGCTGGTGCTGCGCCAGTCCGGTGTGGATCTGGTCGCGGAGCAGCTGGGAGTCCCGGCGGGAAATCCAGACGAAGGGAAAGCTGACGACCTCGATTCCCGCCCGGGAGGCCCGGCGGGCCGCCGTCCCTCCATCGATCGGCTGGTAAATGATGGCGTCCCCGCCGGGAACGGTGAAGGACACGGCGCGGTAAAAATACATGAAGCCCCGGATGAACCAGGCCGGCAGCGGCGGGGTGCGCCGGCGAAGCAGGTCTTCCATGGCATCGGCGAGATAGGTCATCTGGCCGTTTTGGAAGAACGAGCCGTCGAGCAGCGCGAAGGTCGCATAGGAATCGGTGTCCTGGAGACCCAGATGGGGGACCGTGACAAAGTGCTGGGAGGTGCCCCCGGGCGCACCGTGCTTGCCCAAAAACATCTCCGCGGGAAGGTCCTGATCGAGGCGCTGTTGCATGCTGGCGTCGCCGAGGAGGTAGTTGACCGGCACGGAGGTCTGGAACCGGAACTGCGGCGGGAGCATCCACCCGAGCTCCGTTTCAAGCGTGGAGAGTTCCCCGGCGAAATCCCGCGTGCGGCTTTCGGAAGTGACCGAGAGGATCTGGAAATGATCGAAGGCCACGTAGCGCCAGTGGAGCGGCGGCCCCTTGTCCGCGACGATGAACGGAGGCAGCGTGACCATCCGGCCCTCGGTGTCCTGCGCGCGAACCAGCACGGCGCAGAGGCAGACCCAGCCTAGCGCGAGCCCTCGCAGCGAGCGATAACGCGGGAGCGCGGAATTCACGGCGTGGCGGCCACTCCGGGATGAATCTCCTGATCGGGACCGTAGGCGTAGGCCACCCCGTTCCAGGTGAAATCCAGGGTTGCCCCGTGGTCTTCGTGGAGCTGGCACGGAACGCCCGCGGTCTGAAAGGCGAGAAAGGCCCGGCGAACCTGCAGGTTGCGATCATCTCCCGGCATGCCGTCCGGGATCACGTCCGGCACGGCCTTCTGCCCCTTCTGCATCGCAAGGAGCTCGTCTCGGAGCTGCGCCAGGGAGGTCGGATCGTCGAGGGCATCGACGTAGTCCTTGGGCAGGGTGAAGCGCCCGAACGAGGGGATGAACAGGCCGAGCTTCTCGCCGGCGGGATAGGCCGCCATGACCGGATCGTCCGCCAGGAGCGCCGTCTTGGCGCCCGGATGGGCCCTGGTATAGGTGGCGCAGAAGTAGGCGCATTCCAGCAGCCCGCCGTTCTTGACGCAGAGGTAGGGCAGGCCGGTGAGGGGGTTCGGTGGCAGCGGCTTGGCCCACGTACCGATGTCGGGATGGTAGTAATAGTGGACGCCCTCCCATTCGAAGATGAGGACCTGGGGATTCTCGAGGGGGGCCGCACCGCGGGGATTCGTCCGCGGAAACTTGCCGCTCAGCATGGTAAGCGTGACAGGTACGATGCCTGCCCTTTCCGGGCTGTGTAGGGCCTGGAAAGTCCAGCCGAGAACCTCTCCGGCGGGTTCGGAAAATGCATCGAATCTCGCCTTGGTCAGCGCGACGGTGCCAACCTGGCGAGCCCTATGCCAGAGATTGTCAGGATTCATGGCGAGGGTGCCGGGATTCATATCTCCGCTTTCCATTTCCACTGGGATGTTAGCGGCCTGCAAATAGTCCCCCGACTCCTCCGCCGTCACCAGAAAGGTACCCAAGACCGGATCGGGAACAGAATCGCCGGGATCGGTTTGGAAACTCGTGCCGGCAGCGTAGCTTTTTCGCAAATCTACGATGAATTTTCTGGCGCGGGTGACCCCGTCCGGATCCCTGAGGTCGCCCGCAGTGAAGCCCGGAATGGATTGGCGTTCACCCAGGGAGTTGCTGCTGCAATAAACCTTTCCGTTCAGCGTGTAGACAGTCGTGGCGGACCGAATCCTTCCGCCCCGCTCGGTGGTGACGATGACCGCCTGTTCGTTGGGGTGCCCTTCCAGGAAGCGATGCCGCCAAAGGATCGCCTCGATCATGGGCCCGCTCCGCAGGGAAGGGAAGGGGCCGTCGAAAAGATGGTTCATCTTCTCGAAGGTGCTGTTGATGTCGTGCGGCAGGATCCTCGGCGCGGTAACCTCGACCTTGGGAAGCTGGACGGGCGGTTCCTGTGCGGATGCCACCAGTGCGGGCACCAAGAGGCAAAGAGCAGGCAGGATTGCGGCCCGGGACCGGAAGAAGCGCGGGCAACCGGGTGAAGGCATCATGGGGCGGCCGATCCTTTGCTCGATTTATGCCAGAAATCCGCTGAGCTAGGTTAACTTCCTGGGCACGAATGTGATAAATTCTGGACCACAGGGTTGGCCGCTTTCGTGTCGCGGCGGGATTGGCTGTAGATAACCGCTGGCCGGTATTTGGCGAGGGTGGAGTTGGGTGAACCCGCCCACCTACTCCAACTTCGATAGGCTGAGCGGTTCAATCTCCGGGAAATCCGGACTCGAACCATAGAGCTTTGCTAGTGCCTTCACCCGCAGCGCCTCGGCCTTTGGGTCAAAAATCAGCAGTCCGTGGCCGGTCCTCTCAATCTGCACGGTCCTGGACCGCAGGCGGAAGGCTTTAGGCAGGTGGATCGCCTGGGAATTCCCCAAGTTGAAAACCTTGGCCGTGACAGAGCTCATACGGATGAGACGTATGCCCGTTTCTGAGGCCGTGCGCAATATCTGCGCACTTTGGGCCCAAAATGCGCAAACTCTGCGCGGTTATAAAATCGCAAGATGCTGCAATATAGCGCTTTAACTGATGGCATTTGGGGTGCTAT
>CAZGOX010000303.1:0-3381 GCA_964527955.1 uncultured Opitutaceae bacterium
GGTTCGACTGGGTCTTTCTCTCCTCGCAGGAATCCTGATGTCGGGTGCGGTCGCCAATGCCGAGAGCCCTTCTCTCGTGCCGCAAGGCTCATTCGCGACGACACCCCTTTTAAGTCTGTGCCAAGGGGTTCCGATGGTGGGGCTAAGGGTCATCGGCGAGTCGCTTGGAGGCGGCCGAATGTGTCCCCTTCTGGCTGCAGTCGACCCCCTGGATGGTGGGCGTCCAATAAGTTCGTTCTCAGCACGGGCCCAAGGGATCATGGCCTTCTATGCCGAGGGGGCGATCCTCATGCTCCTTCTTGCTTCAGTGCTCGGCCTGATGGAGAGATGGACTGGCTCCCTTGTCCCTTCTGAGCCGGCGCTGTGCGGGCTGACGTCCCTTATGGGGGGCGCATTGCTCGCATTGGTTGGATACGTCTTGTTTTGGCTCTGGTTTTTTTCGAAGACCGCCGGCACTTGCGCGGGCTGGGGCGTCTTGACCCTTGGAATTGGATACGGAGCGGCGAATCTCGCAAAGAGATCGAAGTTCAAGGCGCCGCTGGTGCCATGGCTCCTGGCCGTGATTGTGGGCTCTGTTTATGTCTGCATGTTGTTCGCATTCCAGTCCCGTGGGTGGGACCACTCGGCAGCCCAAAGATTCGATGCAGGAATGCCGTCGGACAACACAATACCCGGCAGTCTGGCCGGGTGCCTGATAGCAGGCGAAAGTCCGAAGGGATTTTTTGGCGAGTGGTTGAGCAGCGATAGACCGCCGCTCCAATCGGGATGGGTCCTGCTCTCTTGGCCGCTGCTCCGCGGCTTGGGATTCGATCTCCAGACTGCTGCCGCCGCTTCGGGAGCCTGGTTTCAACTCTTTTGGATCCCGGCGATTTGGACACTGGCAGAATCGCTCGGTCTCGGACGCCGGAAGAGTGCCTATGTAGCGTTTGCCGCGACTCCGCTCGGCTTCCTGCTCTTCAACACCGTGTACGTGTGGCCCAAGTTGGCTGCTGCCTCGTTTGTCATTGGAGGCGCTTCGCTGCTGTTGCGGGAGCGTAATCCTACGTGGGGAGATCGAGATTCAATGTGGCGGCATGCGACTGCCGGGCTCATGATGGGCCTAGGGCTCTTGAGTCACGGCGGGGCAGCATTTGCGGTACTCCCGATCCTCGCACTCTTGATCTGCCGGCCAGGCCGGCGGCGGAGCCTTTTTGCGGTGGTCGGGGGGATCCTGATCCTTGCGCTCCCTTGGGCGGCCTACCAGCACTTCTATGACCCTCCTGGAAATCGTCTTCTAAAATGGCATTTGGCGGGCGTTGTCCCGATCGATGGCAGGGGATTCGTTGAGACCCTGGTGGCCCAATATCAGAGCGTTGGATGGCCCTACATTGTTTGGGCCCGCCATGCCAACTTGTGGATTCAAGGAGTGGGAGAATGGTCAAACATGGCTGTCCTGTCGTCATCACAGGCGCGCAGGGGCCTCGAGGTGGTCTACTATCTCCGGTCCTGCGGCTGGTTCCTGCCCGCAGGCATCGCCGCCTGGGGTTGGGTCGCCCTTTGCAAGAGGTCGGAGTCGGGGCTTCGTTTCCGGGCTGCCGGTCAATGGGCTGTCTGGTGTGTTTCTATCTGGGTATTCTGGCTGGCGCTGATGTTCATCCCGGTATCCGCCATGGCCCATCAGGGCCCCTATATGATCCCGCTAGTCCTGTACGGACTCCTGTTGGCGGGGATTTTCACGGCCTGGCCGCGGCTGTCCTGGGTGATCGTCGCAGTCCAGGCGGTGTATTTTGTGTCAACCTGGTTGCCTGCAGCACCCGGATATCTTGAATTAATCCGCGGCGGGTGAGGTTTTTCTATCTGAAAGGAGGGCGCCCGCCCTGCCACGTGAATGTAAATCCATCCGGTAGAATTGGTACTCGAACCCTCTCTCCGCGTTCGATCCGCTGACAGAACAGCCTCCAATGGTAGTCCGGATATGGCGCAAAAACGAAGTGAGAAAGGTTGATTGCGAATGCTGCCAACGCCACGCCTCCGAGGACGCGCGGGGCCGACCGGCCCAATGTGCCGGCAACGGCTGCAGCGAGCCAGACCAGAAGGATCCTTAGCGTGAAGAAGTATCGATCCCCGCTCACCAAATCGTCGAACGGCCATGTGTCCAGGCGGGTCTTGTAGATGCTGGCGCCGAGCGTGAGTATGCCGGCAACCGCCAGGAGAATCCCTCCCGGAAGTGACTCTCTTCGCGTCCAAAGCCTCCAGATTATTGCGGACGGAACCAGAATGAGCATCCCGATGCAAACCGACTCGCCTGGGTTTGACCGACCGAAGAGAAGCACAGCCACGAGCCGTCTCCCAATCACGGCGGCGCAATGCATCGGCACCCAAGCCTGACCAACGGGATTTGGATGATATGATAACATGTCCGGCGCTTGGATGCACAGGCACGCAGCGGCCAAAGCGAGCAGCATAAGGCTCCACGCGGATCTGTTGTGCAAAGCGCGCCAGCAAAAAATCGGGAGCGCAGGGGCAATGAACGGCCCCGTCAGCCCAAGTATCAACAATGCCAGGATTTCGAGAGACCTTTGCAACAAGGTTTCCGGGTCGTTGCAAATGGCCAGCGCAAACAGGCCCAATGCCAGGACCCATTGCAGGTTGCAGACTGTGAGGTAAACCTCGCCCGTATTTGGAATGAGCGCGATCGCCAGGGCCGCTGCCGTCGTGCCTGCCAGAGGTACACGTTGGGACTGAAGACCCCATGCCACCGCGCCCGTGACGATCAACGCGAACCACGCATAAAAAGCCGGTACCGCCGCCAAGGGGACATATCTCCCGAGCGCCGCGATGAGTCGGGGAAGCAGATGCAAATATCCTTGGTACGGGGCAAACAGCAGCCAAGTGCGAAAGCGCTCTTGGTCTATGAAGAACAGACCCCCGTCTTCAGCCCAGAATTGCGGGTTGGTAAGACTGTCATGCTTTCGCACTGCTATTACAGCCACGACCCCAAGCGCGACGAATAATCGCCGCGTCCAGCTCGATGCACAAGAGGAGTTTGGCCCGCCCTGTACAGCCATTGGGTAGGCAGCGTATCGGCCGAACGTGGCTGGTCAAAGTGCAAAGAGAGCTTTCGGGATCTGGCGCTGCCCGTCGTTTGCAGCCCCTTGCGGGGTGTTGAGTCCGCTCTGCAGGCCCGGGTCCATTTTCTGGGGCCCGGCAAAGACGGCGCTGGCGCTCTGGGCGTGGGCGGAGGAGCAGGCGAAGAGCAAGACTCCCGCCAACATAAGGATCGTTGGAACGGTCTTGGAAATGGGCATGCCACCATGATAGCAAGGGCCGGCCCCCCCCGGCATGAGATCATGCTTTCTGCCTGACAAATACTGTCCCGAAACACCATCCGTATGGCCTGAC
>CAZGOX010000304.1:0-3352 GCA_964527955.1 uncultured Opitutaceae bacterium
TTTTAGGGTAGGGACGGGCGGCCCGCCCGTCCGGATATACCTTGGAGCCACGCGCTGTCGATGGGCTCGACATTGACCGCGATGCATCTGCATCTTCGGTCCCCGATGAGCAAGGCTTCCAAGCACAGATTCTGCCCTGCGATCGGCGGCGAGCTTCGTCCGGCGGAGTGCGGCGCGAACCGCAACAGCCGCTACAGTTGCCCCCCGGACTGCCCGCATAATCCAGTTGCCCTGAGCAACTACGACCAGCTCCTTGCCCTTGAGACCGGCCTGGATGCCAAGGCCTTCCAGTGGGTGGCCCTCCAAGATCCGATCCGGGACGCATCCTTCGCTCGTCGGCTAGAGGAGGCAAGCGCCGGTTCGCCGGCGCAAGGACTGCACGCGGCTGTCATGTGGCAACTTTTCTTCAAGCGTGACGACTCGGGCCTCACGTCCTCGCAGCGCTGGGAGGCGGCCGGTTTTCCGGGACTGGTCAATGACGAACGCGTACTTTTCGCCGCCAAAATGAAGATGCGCATTGTGCTCCTGGAGGTTCGCCAGGTTCTCGATGCCGAGCGGACCGAGGCGGCCGACGTGCTCACAGAGGACGGGCCGCCTCTCCGGATTGTGGATCGTTCCTTTGCCGCAAGTGCGGTCCGCTTCGCCTCGCTGCTGGGATGGGCCTATCCCCTGCCCCATTTCTGGCGGCTGTCGGGCACTGCCATTAAATTGTTCGAACTCGGGCCTTTCTGCGTGGAGGAGGTAGTCGCCGAGACAGTCCGCCATTTGGGCGGTCCCGTCGATGCGGAGGCACGACGACGCTGGCTTGCCGAGCACTATGTCCGGACGGAGAAGTCGATCACCGCCGCCGCAAATGAACGCTTGCGGCGAATGTACCTCGGACTGGATGCCTCGTGGGGCCATGCGGTTTACGAGCTGAAGGTCCCGTACGCCGACTGCCGCTCCGCCATCGATGACGAACCGGCCGTGGAATCGGCGGACTTGGAAGCATCCGAGCGGGCCGAGGGATTCAAGGAGGTCCGCATCTGGTTTGATGATAGTGCCGCGGCCCGCGCCCAGTCTCTGGGCCAGGGGCGTCCTCTTCTCGGTACAATTCAGATGAATGAAGGCACGTGGAAAGTTGAGGCATCGAGCGGTGCCCGCCTTGATCGCCTTCGCCAACTCTTTGAGGCACGGCTTGGGCAGCGGGTCCGGTTTGTTCGCGAACGGCGCGATGACCTTGGGGCCCGCATGGCCGGGAACATCCCGGTGACAGGCGACTCGGACCTGATACCGCCAGTACTGTTGAAACGCATTCACGTGCCGGCTTTAACCGTGTCCAAAATGAGCTACTCCCTGCCTGCCGATCCGGCAAAGTTGACTGAGACCGTCCGCCGGAATTCACTGAAGACGTTCCCCGACGAGCCCGTTCCCATGCTCGACGGGCAAACGCCGCGCGAGGCGGCGCGCGATCCCAACCTCCGAAAGCGGCTTATTGCGCTCATGAAGATCCATGTCCGCGGAGTGGATGAGGAAAACCTCCGCAAGGGCGCCGCGAGCGACATCAATCCGCTTCTCCGCGAACTGGGACTGCACGAGATCGACTTTCCGCCGCCCCCGCGGCGGCCGATACCGCACGATGAAGGGGATGTGGACGATGGCGAGAAGGACGCCCCGCCACGTTTTGGGCGGATGCCGGGCGCGCCAGGGCCCCTGCTTCCGCCCCTGCCGGAATCGCGCCCGTTGACGGCCGAAGAGGCCGAGGAGAGGATTCAGGCGGCGATCGATGCATTCGACCTTGCGGGGGATGCCCTCGAATCGATGGCTGTCGCGGGAAGCTCCCTGATCGAGGATCTCGTGCACGTCACCGACGGCTTGGTAACGGAAGAGAATTTCAGCTTTCTGGTGCCGCACCTGATCCCCGCCTGGTACGCGCTGGTTCCAAGCGATGGGCCCGCCCCGGTCATTCCAACGGACGTCTTGCAGGCGGCGCTTGTTCGAGACCTTACCTCGTTCGGCGGCCTACGCTCGCTAACGGCGCAGGATCTCCTCCTGAAAGACCACCGGCAGCCGGAGCTCGCTCTTTGCCTGATGAGACATTGCATGGCCAATTTCAAACGCGCGCCGAAGAAGATGAAGCCGAAACCCGACCAGCAGGGGCTCATTATGCTGACCCTGTGCACGGTCATCAACGAAATCGACCGCGCAGTCCGCGGCTGAAACCAAGGACGGCGATACCTGCCTTGCCAGGAGTGGCGAGCCCGTCGCCGACTGCTCAGGAACGGTTCCTGAGGAACGCCCGCACCTCGTCGTGGTTTCCGGAGAAGACGAACAGCAGTTCGTCACCGTGACGTTCAAATATGAGTCTCAGACCGAGGCCGGCGCGGCATTCGTACAGATTCCCGAACAGCTGTTGGATCCCGGTGCCCGTGTGAACGTGTGGACGGCCGAAGGCCGCCGCCCTGCCGTTTATGGCCGCGTGGATCACAATCAGCTCGCGGTCCGATAGACGCCGGATGCAACGCTGCAACCGTCTGTCGTAGACGGCCTTCACGCGCCCTTGCGCAGCTCGCGCCAGTCGGCGGGCACAGCCTTGATCTCACCGCCCCTACGGGCCTGTTCGGACTCCCTGTGGATGTTCTCCGCAGCCTGATCGAGTTCGGCCGGGGAAATGCCGTATTCCGCTTTCGCATAGGCGTAGCCCTCCTCTTGGACCGCAAAGGGCAATCCCCGCCGATTGACGATCTGCGCAAAAAGCAGGTTGACGGCATCGCCGGGCTTGAGGCCGAGCCCGGCGAGGATCTTTTTCGCCTGTCGGGCGCGGCTCTTGTCGACGCGGGTTCGGAGCAAGGTCGTGGCTGCCATGCATCAAATGTGCTCATTTTGAGCCTTCAGTCAAGCGACCGTCTTGGCTTCCGGAGGGCCCGGACGCGTCGGTTGCGTGTCCCGACGGACACCGGGATCGTTTTTAGCACCCGGACGGGCAAGCCGCCCGTCCCTACCTCCAAACGCGGACCGGGCAGGCCGTCCCTGCTTCGCCGCCGGTCAAACCGACGAGTTGAAGCCCCTGCCGACATTGCCTTGACTTGATGCGCGCGGATTCTACGGTCCGCCCTTCACCCGGTTAACGGGGTGGTAGCTCAGCTGGTTAGAGCGTCTGCCTGTCACGCAGAAGGTCGCGGGTTCGAGTCCCGTCCATCCCGCCAGCCTTTCGCAATGCGAAAGGCTGCCGCGGCGAAGCAACGCGAAGCCGGGCCGCCCGCACCTCCTGGAAACACGGTTTCGCAATGCGAAATGGCGCCTGGCCTGCGAAGCATTTGGGTACTGGGTGCATTTGACTGAAACCGGGTAGGGACGCCCGGCCCGGGCGTCC
>CAZGOX010000305.1:0-3343 GCA_964527955.1 uncultured Opitutaceae bacterium
CCTCCCATGAAACCACTTACCACCGTTTTCGAAGGCATCGGGAGCGCCGTTCAACTCCTGGTGCAGTCGGCATCGTACGTCGGGACGCTGCCGAGGCAGTTCCAGCGCTTCATCGAGCAGTGCTACCTGATCGGCTACACGACCCTGCCGATCGTGATGATCCTGAGCGGCTTCATCGGCGGCGTCCTCGCCCTGCAGGCGGGATACTCCATGCAGAACTTTGGCACACAGCAGTTCATAGGGACCCTGGTCGGACTGTCGATGGCGCGGGAACTCGGCCCCGTGATGGTCGCGATCCTGCTCGCGGGCCGCGTGGGCTCGGCCATCGCGGCGGAATTGGCCTCGATGACCGTCTATCAGGAGGTCGACGCCCTCAGGACGATGGACATACCGCCGGCACGCATGCTGGTGCTGCCCCGCCTGGCCGCGGTCCTGTTCATGATGCCCGTGCTCAGCATCGTGGCCAACGTCGTCGGCTGGCTGGGCGGGGCCCTGGTAGCAAAGAGCGTGGCCTTCATCGCGATCGAGCCCACGGCCTATTTTGCAGCCCTCAGGCGTTACACGCACTTCAAGGACGTCTTCAACGGGATGCTCAAGGCGGAGGTCTTTGGTTTTGTGGTGGTCTTGGTGTCCTGCAGCATCGGGCTCAACACGCGCGGCGGCCCGCGCGAGATTGGCGCCGCGGTGACTCGTGCGGTGGTGGTTTCGCTGGTCCTCATCCTCGTGCTTGATTACTTCCTCACCCACGTGCTGATGACCCTGATGCCCTGACGAAAGACTTCCGCCATGCCCGCACCCGCAGCCCAAACCGCCCCCACCTTTGCCTCGTCCGCGTCCGCGGTGGGGGTTGCAGTAGAGTCGCTGACCAAGGATTTCGGCGACCTTGTCGCCCTGAAGGACGTGAGCCTGACGGTGAAGCCCGGCGAGATCTTCGTCCTGATGGGGCCGAGCGGCTCCGGCAAGAGCGTGTTCCTGAGGCACGTCTCCGGACTTGAGGCCCCGACGTCCGGACGGGTGACGATCGACGGACTCGACGCCCTGGACGAGGCGACCCGGAAGAAGGTCCGCATGGGGGTCGTGTTCCAGGCCGGCGCGCTTTTCAATTCGATGAGCGTCTACGACAACCTCGCCCTGTACCCGAGGGAGCACCGCCTGGGAAGCGAGGAAGCGATCCGCGAAAAGGTGGAGCACACGCTGCAGATCCTCTCGCTCGAGAACACCTCGCACAAGTTTCCGGCCGAGCTTTCAGGCGGCATGAAGAAGAGGGTGTCCATCGCCCGCGCGCTCGTCATGGAACCGCAGCTCTTGCTCTATGACGAGCCCACCAGCGAGCTCGACCCGGTCATGTCGGCGACCATCGCGGAAATTATCGCGACCCTGAAGGAGCAGACCCACGTAACGAGCATCGTCGTGTCCCACGACAGGGAACTCGCCCTCAACATCGCCGACAGGGTGGGCATCCTCATGGGAGGCCGCCTCATTTGGGTCGGGCTGCCGGGCGCCCTGCGCAAGCCGGAGGATCCGGTGATTGCCGAGTTCCTGTACCCGAAGATCGACCTCCAAAACCCGAGGTACAAGAAGAGCCAGTGAGCCGGCGAAACACTTTCAAAACAACCCATTGGAGACACGCATCATGAATAACACGCAACAAACGGCCCGCGTGGGCCTATTCTTCGTACTGGGCCTCGCGCTCATCTGGGTGGCCTTCGCCACCCTCAGCGGCGGCCATTTGTTCAAGGCGAAGGGGTACACGGTCCTGGCCGACTTCGACAACCTGAAGGACCTCAAGACCGGCGACGAGGTCCGCATGGCGGGCGTGTTGGTCGGCTCGGTTGAGAAGACGCAGCTCGTCGGCCGGGGAGCCGAGGCCGTGCTGCTTCTGGATCCCGGCGTGGTCGTGCCGGACGACTCGACGGCGACCATCGAGATGTCCGGCATCATCGGCACGGACCACGTGTCGGTCGACATCGGCAAGAATGAGGGGGCCCCGCTGGCGGACGGCGCCCGGATCAAGACCAGGGTCACTCCCGACTTGAATTCCGTCATGGCCGAGCTGGGCGACCTGGGCCAGAAACTTGAGGGCGCCCTCGGGACGCTCGAGACGTCCCTGAGCGGCAACGGCGCGCCGGGCGGCGGGCTCTTCCAGAAGCTCGACAAGCTGGTGACGGACAACAGCGGGCGGTTCGACACGACCATGTCCAACCTCCAGGACATCACCACCAAGTTGAACAACGGCGAGGGCACGCTGGGCAAGCTGATCAACGACCCCAAGCTGCATGACGACCTGCTGGCGACCGTGGACCAGCTCAAGGCCGCCAGCGCCCAGGCCAGCGTCCTGGTGGCGAATGCGGGTGGAATCGTCGACCATGTGAAGTCAGGCCAGGGAGCGCTCGGCATGCTGGTCTACGACCAGAGGACGGCGGACAACCTCCAGGCGTCGGTCCAGAATCTCCGGAATGTGTCGGACAAGCTGGCGAGCGGGCAGGGGACGCTCGGAAAGCTGATCAACGACGACACCCTGTATTATAGCGCGCAGACGACGATGAAGAAGGCCGACCGCGCCATCGACAGCCTGAACGACAGCGGCCCGATCACCGCGGTCGGCATTGTGGCGCAATCTCTGTTCTAAATCCCCATGAAATACGGAATCCTTCGTCTCCCCATCCTCGCGGCCGCGGCCGCGTTCCTGATCGCGGCTGCCGCCCATGCGGCCGACCCGACCGGCAGCTGGCAGTGGACCACCAAGCGGGGCGATCGCGAGATCAAGTCCACGCTGACACTTTCATGGAAGGACGGCCAGCTCACGGGCTCCCTCAAGAGCCGGAGGAACGAGACGGCCATTGCCGCGGGGTCGTTCAAGGACGGCGCGGTTGCCTTCACCGTGACGCGGGAGATGCGCGACCAGACCATGACGTTCACCTACTCCGGAAAACTGGACGGCGACACGATCAAGGGAACGGTGGTGATGCCCGGATGGGATGGGGGCGACCCCGTGACGCGCGATTGGATCGCGACGCGGGTCAAGGCGGATGCAGTGCCACCGCCTCCGGCCCCCGCGACCCCCTCCAGCTAGGTCAGACGGCGGGCGGCTTCCCGTGATGGGCGAGGTGCGCGGCGTAGGCCGCGGCATCCGCGATCATCGCGTCGATCGCCGCGGCCAGGGGCTCGATCCGCACCACGCCGGAAAAGACCGCCTTGTCGCCGATTGCGCTCGTGAGGATGAAGGCCGGCCGCTGGCTGACCTGGTGGGAGTGGAATTCCGCGGTCGAGGCGTCGACCCGGGCCCTGACCTCGGGCGACTCGGCCCGCTCGCGAAGCTTCGCGGCGTCAATCCCGGTGGCCA
>CAZGOX010000306.1:0-3331 GCA_964527955.1 uncultured Opitutaceae bacterium
CCTTCATGTCCAGGACAGAGTCGACGGCCACGCCCGCCTTGCCGACGTCGCCGACTACGCGGGGATGATCGCTGTCGTAGCCCCTGTGGGTCGCCAGGTCGAAGGCCACGGACAGTCCGGTCTGCCCGGCGGCAAGATTGCGGCGGTAAAAGGCGTTGCTCTCGGTGGCGGTCGAGAATCCGGCGTACTGCCGGATCGTCCACGGCTTTAGGACGTACATCGTCGCGTAGGGGCCCCGGAGGAAGGGGGGCAGGCCCGCGGAGTACCCGAGGTGCTCGAGCGGCTTGAGGTCGTCGGCCGAGTAGACCGGGGAGACCGGGATCTGCTCCAGGGTCAACCAGTCCGCGAGGGCCTCGGGTCCGGCGTTCTCGGCCAGGGCCGCGGCCTTCCATTCGGCGGCATTGCCCCCGGCAAGGCCGGCGGGATCGAGGGGGAGGGTGGTGTAATCGGGAAGTTTCATGGCGCAGGTCAGAGGCCGAGTTGGTCCTGGAGAGTGGCCAGCATCTGCGCGCAGTTGGCGCGGATGTGGATGAAGTCATCGACACCGGCCGCCTTCAGGGCGTCGGTCTGCCCGGCGGGAAGCCCGGCGAGGATCACCTTGGGTCGGTGCAGGGCCGACTTGAGCGCCTGGACAAAGGGGGGCACCAGCTGGGGATAGGTCTCGTCGGTCGAGCAGAGGACGACGATCGGGGCCTTGGATGCGATCGCCGCGGCCGCTGCGGCCTCCGGCGTGTCGAAGCCCTTGTTTCCAAGGACGTCGAACCCGCCCGCGGCAAAGAAGCCGGCGCTGAATTCAGCCCGCGCCGCGTGCTGCTTCCTTGGGCCCATATTCGCGAGAAACACGGCAGGCAGCGCCCCGGTCCTCTCCTTGAAGGCCGCGGCGCGGCGGCGAAGGGCCTCAAAGGACTCGCTCCTCCTGCGGATGCGAACCTTGGTTATGGAGGCCTCGTCCTCCCGGCCGGAACGAAGGACCTTCGTCACCTCTCCCAGGCTTGCGCCCTTCAGGAAGGCATCCATCACGGAGGCCATCCTGGTCACCGGGGAGGCGGTGAGGATGGCGTTCAGCTTTTCCATGACCTCAGCCGCGCACTCGACCTCGGGAGCGGTCCTGTGCTCGGCGACCTGGATCGAGCGCCGTACCGCCAGGCCCTCGTAATCCGGCGTGTCCACGGAAACCAGCCTCTCCTTCAGATTCGGATGCAGGTTGGTCCCGATGATTCCATCCCTGCGGCTCTCGGCGCCGGCGATGCGGTCCTGGGCTGTCTTGGCGACCATCTCCTGCGGAATGCCCGCCTTGAGGGCCTCAACCATGCCGCCCTTGCGCTCGATTTCCTGGAACAGCGCCCAGGCCTTTTCGGCCAGCTGCTGCGTCAGGGTCTCGACGTACCACGAGCCGCCCGCGGGGTCGACGACTTGGCCCAGCTGGCACTCCTCGCCGAGGATGATCTGGATGTTGCGGGCGACCCTCCGTGAGAAATCGTCGGGAACCCGGAAGCACTCGTCGAACGGGGCGACGTGGATGCTGGAGCAGCCTCCGACAATGCCTGAAAACGCCTCGCTGGTGGCCCTGAGCATGTTCACGTGCGGGTCGAGCTGGGTCTTGTTCCAAAGCGAAGTGCGCCCGTGAAACACCAGGCGCCTGGCCTCGTCATTCCCGCCCGCCGCGCCCACGGCCCTCGCCCAAAGGAGCCGGGCGGCCCGCAGCTTCGCGATCTCCATGAAGAAGTGCGACCCCAGCGAATACGTGAACAGGAACCGGGGGCCCGAACGGTTGATGGAAAGCTTGAGCCGGCCCAGCTCGCGAAGGTACGCGACTCCGGTGGCGAGGCCAAAGGCGAGTTCGTGCACCGCGCTTCCTCCCGCATCGGCCCAGAGACTCGCCTGGACCCCAACGGTGCGGATGGGAACCTTGTTCCTCGCGGCCCAGTCGGTGAGGATCGCCATCTCGCCGCAGGCCTCGGAATAACCGCCGGGCAGGGCCCCGCTGCCGACCCAGTCGGAAATGGGATCGGAAAGAATCGCTCCGTGAAGCGCCGAGACTTTCTTCCCCTGCCGCGCCAGCCACGCCGCGATCAGCGCCGCGACCGGCAGCGCCGAGATGCCCGCGGGCACATGGACGGGGACCGCCGACAGGTCGACTCCGCGCAGGGCGCGATCGACGTCATCCACCGTTGCAAGCGACAGGCCGCAGCCTCCCACCTCGCCGGGACTTCCGGAATCGGGGTCGAGGCCCTGGCGGGTTGCGACATCGAGCAGCAGGTGGACGCAGTTCTGGCCCCGATTCAGGTCCTGGAGCAGAGCCTGGTTGAACTCACTCGGACGTCCGTACGGGAGCTCCTGCGCGATTTTCCAACCTCCGGCCCGGGCGCCGAGCGCGGTCGACCCGCGTACGTAGGGGGCCAGTCCGGGCCAGGTCGCCTGCAGGGCGAGCTTGTCGACATCCTCCTTGGTATAGATCGGCTGGAGGTCGATCCCCTCCGGTGTCCTCGTGACCAGTTTCTTCTCGAAGGGGGCGCCCTTCAGGGATTCCTCGGCGGCCTTGCGCCATTCGGATGGGCTGGTCGCGGGGAACCCTTCAAAGAGCTTCTCGCAGGTGGCGTTTGTCATGGTTTTCCATTGCCTCCTAGGCCAGCTCCTCGACGAGCACCTCGCTCCTGTGGTTGTCGATGGTGATGAAGAATTTTCTCGGCGGATGCGCGGTTGCGGCAGCCGGGATGTGTCTTCCGGTCCCATTCGTCACCGTGGCGGCGATAACGACGGGTTGCGGCGCCGCAGCGGCGACCGGGGCCTTCTTGATGTACAGGGCCGCCGTCTCGCGCGGGAACATTGCGTACAGCACGGCGTTTTCGTCCGTGGGGCTGATGCCCTTCGTCGCGAGTTCCTCCTTGAGGGCCATCATGCGAGGGGCGAGCAGGTCGGCCGGGCGGCCCTCGACGGGCTCCTGGCCAGACTTCTTGCGGGCGAGGGCCAGCAGCTCGGCGTTTATCGGGCCCGGCGGGCGCCCGAACTTTCCAAGGGCCACATCGATCGTCGATTGCGCCAGGTTCTGCCAGCGGCCGAACTTCACGTTGAGCATGGCCTGCGTTCCCACGATCTGGGACGTGGGCGTGACCAGCGGAATCCAGCCCAACGCCTCCCGGACAACCGGGACCTCGGCCATGACGTCCGGAAACTTGCTCTCCATCTTCATTTCCTTCAATTGGTTCCGGAAGTTGCTGAGCATGCCTCCGGGCACCTGGAAGGTCAGGGCGTCGCTGTCCACGCGGTCGTTGGCGGGGCTCATCACGGCCGCCAGTTCCTTGGCGACCCCCTCGAAATACTGCCTCAACTC
>CAZGOX010000307.1:0-3283 GCA_964527955.1 uncultured Opitutaceae bacterium
CAATGAGGTTCGCTCAGGCGTCTTGCGTCTCCGGATCGCAGTATTACCTTGGTTCTCCAAGCCCGGCGTCCCCGCATTTTTCCCCCCCCATGAGATCCTTCGAAAGCCTTTCCGAAAGCGAAGTCCTCGCCCTCGCGATCACCCTCGAGGAGGAGGACGCAAGGATCTACGACAATTTTGCAGACGGCCTGCGCAAGACCAAGCCCACGGAAGCCGCCGAATTCGAACTCATGCGCGGCCAGGAGGATGGCCATCGCCACCGCCTGACCGAGCTCTACCGGAGCCGATTCGGCGAACACATCCCGCTGATCCGGCGCCAGGACGTAAAGGGGTTTTCCGAGAGAAAGCCGCTCTGGCTCGACCGGCCGCTGGCCCTGAAGTCGGCGAAGGAGATGTCCGAGGTCATGGAGGTCGAGTCCAAGCGCTTTTACGAGACCGCGGCCAGGCGCACGACGGATACCGGTGTCCGGCAGCTGCTGGGCGACCTTGTCGAGGAGGAGAGGAAGCATGTCGCGCTCGCCGCCTCCATGGAGGCCGGGCCGGAGGACGCGGCGGACTCCGACGAAAAGGCCCGGAAGCGACTGTTCCTTCTCCAGGTCGTGCAACCCGGGCTCGCAGGCCTGATGGACGGCTCCGTATCCACCCTTGCGCCTCTGTTCGCCGCGGTATTCGCCACCCACAATAGCCACGACACTTTCCTTGTCGGCATGGCAGCCAGCATCGGCGCCGGGATCAGCATGGGCTTTGCCGAGGCCATGTCGGACGACGGAAGCCTGACCGGCCGCGGCCGCCCTTGGACTCGCGGCGCCGTCTGCGGACTGATGACAACGGCGGGCGGCCTCGGCCACACGCTTCCGTTCCTGATCCCGGCGGTCCACGTGGCCACGGGGGTCGCGATCTGCGTGGTTGCCGTGGAGCTCGGCGTCATCGCCTGGATCCGCAAGCGCTACATGGACACCCCGCTCCTCTCGGCCATCTTTCAGGTGGTCCTGGGCGGATTTCTGGTGTTTCTCGCCGGAATCCTGATCGGCAGCGCCTGACAGGGCATTGAGTTTTTCAACGCCCTGCTAGATGGACAAATCCGCCCTGCGCCAGGCGATCATCGCCCAACTCGAGGCTGAACTTGCCCTGCAAACGTCGGCAGCCCTTGCCTCGAAGAGCGAGGCGACGGACGCCGACAGCAGTGGCGAGGGCAAGTACGACATGCGGGCGCAGAGCGCAGCCTACCTCGCCGCCGGCCAGGCCCGGTTCGCGACCGAGATTTCCGAGGCCATCGCTGCCTACCACGCGCTCAAGCTTCCCGCAGTTGGTCCCGGGGATCCGATCGTGACCGGCACGGTCATCTCCCTCGGCTCGGCCAAGGGCGGGCGCCTCGTGTACTTCCTGGGCCCGGCCCGCGGCGGGCTGGACGTGGACTGCGGGGGAGCGACGGTCACCGTGATCACGCCCGTGTCCCCACTGGGCCGCCAATTGGTCGGCAAGAGGCTGGGGGAGTCCGTGATCCTGCCGGGGGAAAGGGGCCCGGTCAGCCACGCCATCGTGGCCCTCGAGTAAGACCCTCCGATGAGTTTTCCCACGTCCGACCACTTCGACGGCAGGAGGTTCTTCAACCCGGGCGCGCCGGCGGACCGGGGGGTTCGCGATCTTCTTCGGTGGAAGCTCACATCCAAACCCTCGCGATGGCCGGAGCGCATGGAAGTTCGCCCATCACGCCCGCCGCCCCCGCCGGCCGGCGAAGGCATGGTGGCGACCTGGATCGGCCACTCCAGCTTTCTGATCCAGACAGCCCGGGGAAACCTGTTGACCGATCCGGTCTATTCGGAGCGCGCCGGACCTTTCTCGTGGGCCGGTCCCCGCCGTGCCATCGCCCCGGGGATCGCCTGGGAGGACCTCCCGAAGATTGACGCAGTCCTGCTGAGCCACGACCACTACGACCATTGCGACCTCCCGACGCTTCGCAGGGTGGCGCGGCGTTGGAACGCAGCCGTCGTTGTTCCCCTGGGGCACGCCGGCCTTCTTCGAAAGGCGGGCGCAGCCGGCCCCGTGTTCGAACTCGATTGGTGGGAGACGCACAGCTTTGGCCCAGGGATGTCCGTGACCCTCGTGCCTGCCCGCCACTGGACCCGCCGCAGGCCGGGCGACACAAATCGCCGGCTTTGGGGAGGCTTCATGATCCGCGCCGGCAATCGCCTCGGCTATTTCGCCGGCGACTCAGGGTACGACAAGGCGCTTTTCCCTGAAATCGCCAGCCGTTGCGGGCGCCCCGACCTCGCCATGATACCGATCGGCGCCTACGAGCCGCGATGGTTCATGAAGGACGCCCACATGAATCCCGCCGAGGCGGTGCGCGTCCACCGCGACGTCGGCGCCACGCTGAGCGTCGCCATGCACTGGGGGACCTTTCAGCTGACCGACGAGGGACGCGACGATCCCGCCCGCGAGCTGGCCCTGGCCATGACGGAACAAGCCGTGCCGGAAGGGGAGTTTCTCGTGTTGCAGCCCGGGTGCTCTGTTGTTGTCTGACGACAGAGCCCAATCCCCCATGCTGAAGACACTCCATGCGAAGGGAAAGCCCGTCGGCGCCCAGATGAGGGAGGTCATGTTCGGGGATTTGCCTTGGGACGTGTGGTGCCGCAGGGAGGGCCCTGCAGAGGAACCGTGGCCGCTCTTCCGCGCCGCTTGGACCGCAAAGAAAATCGGGGACTTGGGCGGCTGCTGCGCCTTCCTCGAGCAGGTCACCGCGATGGTCGACGTCGAAGCCCGACACCGTGTCCAGGCCTGGCACTACCTTCGGGAACTTGGCCGGGCTGCCCCCGAAGCAGAGGCCAAGGACGTACTTGGGATCATCATCGAAAAGGGGCTTCCGGAAGGCATCGAGGTCCTGGGAGCATACGAGGACCATACGGCCAGATTCTGGGGCGCCGACGGGGTGGGGATCCTCTGGTCCCGGGCCAACGCGAACCTGGACGAAGAATTCGACGCCCTCTTCGCAGTCGCCCACGTTGCCGTGAAGAAGATCAAGCCCAGGAATGGGGGGCACCCCCCGGTGCCGGGGCTGGATGCGATCCAGATCTCTTTCCTTACCCCAAGCGGCATTCATCTGGGCACGGGCCCTGCGTCGATCCTGCCCCAGGATCCCCTGGCGAAAAGCCTCGTCGATCGCGGCGCGGCGCTGGTGGAAAAACTGTTGGCGCAACGGAAGGACAAACCATGAGCAAGACCATCACGATCGTCGGAGTGTCGGGCAGCCTCAGGAAGGCATCGTACAACACCGCCCTTCTCC
>CAZGOX010000308.1:0-3263 GCA_964527955.1 uncultured Opitutaceae bacterium
CCCGGTGCAGCGCATGGTAGGCGTCGTCTATATTGGCCACCTCGAAGCTGAAGTGGTCGAACGCGCCCGCGGCCCACTTGTTAAGGGGCGGGTCGAAGAAGATCAATTCGATCAGCTCATCACCCGGGCCGGGAAGCCTGAACTTGGCCAGGGCAAGGCGCCCGTCCGGCGCGCGGGCCTGGAACCCCTCTGGAAACCCGAGGGTGTCCCGGTAGAAAGCCATCGTCTGCTCCTCCACGCCTCGGGGCACCGCGAAACCGACGTGCTGCAAGTGGGTGCTGAACGGGCTCGTTTGCGGCGCGCCTGCCGAGTGGACCCAGGGCGCGGACGCCCGGATCCCGTTCCCGGCAGGGTCGGAAAATTGAAGGAATCTCTCGCCATGGCCGTTGGCGGCCCGAGTGGTTGGAACGCCGCGGGCGCGAA
Organism: uncultured Opitutaceae bacterium; assembly: GCA_964527955.1. Lineage (GTDB taxonomy): Bacteria > Verrucomicrobiota > Verrucomicrobiia > Opitutales > Opitutaceae > Palsa-1447. The sequence goes on from CAZGOX010000308.1 coordinate 424, forward strand.
GCTCGCCCTCCAGCCGGTCAAGGTCGGCCGACTCAAGGGTCACACATTGCAGGCGCCGCGCCCAGCCGGCGGCGGCAACCCTCTGAAATTCTATCCACTGCCCGGATCCGACGGCAAAACGGATCCTGTCGGCGCCGACGGGAACCTCGGCCAGCCCGGCCCCCTGCCCGTAGAATTTCCGGAGCGGGCCTAAATCCGTTGCCAGAAAGGTCTCCCCGGAGAGGCCGGTCACCGCGACGGGCTGCGGCTGACCTGGGACTTCGCTTGCGCGGCCTGCCGGGGGTCCAAGAAGGGGCAGAAGCGACGCCGCAGCTAGGGCGGTTCGGAAAGTGAGCCCGGGATCCATGGCAGTCCGCGCTTCTACGGCGCCGCCGCCTGCGGCACAAGGGGGATCGTCTGCGCTGCCGGCAGTTGAGCCGCCGTTTCCAACGGCGACCAGGAGTTGCGCCATTCAACCACGGGAAGATCGTCCCGCCAGCGGATGGGAAGCCAGACGTAGCGTCCGTCGATCGGGTTCTGCGGCCTCCAGCGGTCGGCCATGAAGATGAATAGGTCTGGCCGGCCGGAGACCTCCAGCACGTAGGTCGACTGCGACTCGAAGGTCGTTGCCGTCTGGGCATCCGTTCCCGAACAGGGGTTCCCGGCCTGCAACCACGGACCCCATATTGAGGGAGCCGTCGCCAAGCGGCATGCGTTCGGGGCCCAGCCCGTGGTTCCCGAGGTGAACATGAAGTAGCGGCCCCTCCTCTTGAAGACGGCCGGCGCCTCGTTGAAGCCGTTCGGCAGCACGCGCACGTAGTCCCCGGTCACGCCAAGGAAGTCGTCCGCCAGCCGCGAGATCTGCAGGGTCGCGTTCTCCTCCGAGGCGGTGATCAGGTACGCGGCCCCGTCGTCGTCGACAAACAGGCTCATGTCCCTGGACATCTGGCCGCCCGCGAAATCTCGGCGCCAGACCAGGTCTATCGGGAAGTCGGCGCTCGGCCCGCCGTTCATCTTGCACGAAGAGAGGCGCGCCTCCTCGGAGCGATCGAGGGGGATCCTCATGGCGACGGGTGAATTCCTTGGCCAGTGCCCAGCGTTGGGCCTGAAGCTCCCCCTGAATCGGAAGGGCCCGGCTGGCCCGTCCGCAACGGCGACCCCCACCGCGGCCGACGAGTATCCCCTGCCCTTGCCCTCCAGGTGAAACCACATCACGAACTTTCCGCTCCGGCGGTTGAAGATGACCTTGGGCCTCTCGATGATGCAGCCCTTGGCGATCTCGCTTTGGGGATCGGGGGAGACAGCCATCGCGATTCCATCGTCTCGCCACCGGCACAGGTCTTCCGAGGAGTAGACGTGGACCCCCACCTGCGCGGCATTCCCTGCGGAGCCCCCGACCATGTGCTGCCCGTACCAGTAATAGCGGCCTCCATTCCGCAGGATCCCGCCGCCGTGGGCGTTGATGACCGCCCCTTGGTCGTCCCTCCACACTGCCCCCGGGAGGATAAGAGGGGACGGGTCCGGCGACCCGTGGGCCGCCGGGCTCAGCCGCAGCGCAGCGCACAGCGCCGAGAGCGCGAGCGGCCAGAGCGCAGAGGCCGAGGTCGGCTTCGGCAAGGTTCGCAGGGAGGTGCCCGGGACCTCCCGCGATCCTTCCGCAATCAATCCGCCGCTGGGGCAGGTTGAGTCAGGCAACGGGGGCCTTCGCCTGAAAGCGAAGATGTGAGGCTGCATCCACGATCAGCAGGACACCGCGGCGCGAGGGGGTAAAGCCAAACCACCGGGGACTCTTTCCTTCGGTCGGGCGCGAAAACCGGCGAAACCGTTTGTCGATCCCCTTCAGGGTGCTAGAGTTGAAGCCAACCCCATGCTCACCAAAGCCACCCTGCTCGCGCTCTGCACCGCCGCCGCCAGCCTCGCCGCCGAACGCGCCACCTACGACTCGGCCGGCAGGCTGACCTCCCTCATCTCAAATGGAGTCGAGGTGTCGGTCACCGGGGGCTTCGTTGTCACCTTCACCGGCGCCCCGGGCGCCTCTGCCCAGCCGAACGACCAGCGCTCGCCGATCTCGCGCGAGGAGGCCGGGCAGAAGTGGGAGGGAAGCGTCCCCTTCCCCAACGGGAGCCACGCGCAGCTCTCCGTGGCCTGGAGCGAGTCCGAAGCCGGGGTCGCCCTCGACGGGTCCCTGACCTCCAAGTCCCTTTTTCCAGGCCGCGCCTTGCGGTTCCCTCTGGACGTCGCCTCTGTCGACTACGTGATCGACCTGCCGCGCGCGTCCTTCGCCGGCTGGCACATGGAGCCCTCGGGCGCCCCTCTGCCGGACACGAAGCCGGCCGACCCCAGGTTCTTTTCCGAGACCACCGCCTCGGTCACCTTCGCCGACGCCGATGGCAGGTCGAGGCTCTCGATCGCGCTCGACAGGCCGAGACCCGTCACGGTGACCGACACCTGGGACTCCTCGGTCCGGTCGTATCGCGTGCGGATCGGCATGCTGTCGGGCCCCTGGATGATGGGCGACGCGCTGAAGCTCGGCCTCGCGCTCAAGCTCACGGAGGCGCCGGGACCCGCGGCGGCCAACCTGTCCGTGGAGCCGGCGGCGCCCCTCTATCCCTTCGATGGCTTCGGGGGCAACTACCGGGTCTACGCCGACACGCCCCTCGTGGACTACACCCTGAAGAACCTCCACCTGTCCTGGGCCCGGATCGAGTTCAAGGCCACGGCCTGGGACCATGACCGAGGCGCGCCCTCGCCCAGCCCGCAGGTGGCGCGCGACTTCGAGCTCATGCAGCGGATCCAGAAGATGGGCGTGCCGTGGATCCTGAGCGTGTGGTTCCTGCCGGAGCGCTTCTACACGGACCCGA
>CAZGOX010000309.1:0-3244 GCA_964527955.1 uncultured Opitutaceae bacterium
GCTGGAGCTCCCGGCCGACGTTCTCCTGGAACTTGGTGGCGTCCGCCTGCTTGGAGCGGATCTCCTGGTACTTGGCCTGGGCCGCGGCCTGGGACTTCGCCTTGGCCTCGGCGGTGGCGGTCGGGTTGTTCGACTGCTCATCGAGCTCCTTGAACTGCTGCACCAGCGCGTTTATCTCCTTGGCCAGCCTGTCGAGCTCAGCCTGGGCCTTCTGACCGTCGGCCTGGAGCTTGGCCCTTGCCTCGATGGCGCGGTAGTGGCCGTCGTAAAGTTTCGCCATGTCCACGAAAAGGATCTTTTGCGCGGGTTGGGCTTGGGCAAAGAGCGCGATCTGGCCGAATGCGCCAAGGATAAGTAGGGACTGCAGGAGTTTCTTCATGTAGGGAGGTTTTCGGGGATAAAAGGGAGACTAGAGCAGAATCAGAAGCGCGTGCCAAAGGAAAAATTGAATTGGTTGCCCTGGCGGTTGTGCTTGTCGCCGCGCAGCGGAATGCCGTAGTCGAGGTCGAGCGGGGCGCCCATGACAAAGAGCCGCACGCCGACGCCCCAGTCGTCGTTCAGGTTGCGCGGGCTGAAGTCAAAGGTCCCGGGGTTCACATAGCCCGCGTCATAGAAGATGGCGCCCCGGATCGGGTCGACGAGGTCGAGGGAGTACTCGACCGAGTACATCCCGTACGTCTTTCCGCCGATCGGCTCGGTGAACTGGTCGCGCGGGCTGACCTCATGGTACTCGAAGCCGCGGAGGTCGTCCGGACCGCCGAGGTACCAAGTGTCGTAGTAGGGCAGCGTCTTGGTGTTCCCAAAGGTGAGCTTTGCGCCGCCCCTGGCTATCAGCGAGACCACCTGGGCCTGGGCCTTGAAGATCTCGAAGAACTGGGAACCGCGGAACTCGAGGCTGTAGTAGTTGTTCTTCCCGCCGAACGGCCCGCCCGTGACATTCGTGTTGAGCACGATGCTGTTGCCCGAGGTCGTGTTGAGGATCTTGTCGCGGGTGTCGCGCGAGAGCGAAAGGCCGACGGTCGACTCGTTGTTGTTGCCGGATGCCTGCTGGATCACCGTGGAGGCCCCGGCGGCGACATTCTTGATCTCGATCACCTGGTAGCTGTAGCTGAGCTGCGCGTCGATGAGCTCAAACAGATGCTTCCTCAGGTACACCTGGCCGCCCAGGTTGATCTGGCTGTAGTACTGGCTGATGTAGTCGGAGGTCGTGCGGAAGATACTGAACCCCAGCGTAATAAGCTTGTCGAATAGGTACGGCTTCTCGTAGTTGATCAGCGCCTCGTTGGAAAGGGAGCCGATCTGGAGGCGAATGCGGAACTTCTCGCCGTCGCCCTGGAAGATGGACTTGGCGTTGAACAGGTCGAAGTTGGTCTGGGAAACCTCCACGTAGGCGGTCGTCCGCTCGAGCGTGCTGTAGCCCACGCCGAAGGTCAGGCTGCCCGTCCGGCCCTCCTTGACCGACACCCGGAGGTTCCTGCGCCCCGGGATGTTCGTGTCCTGCGAGCCGGTCTCGACGTCGTCAAAGAAGCGCGTGTTCTGGAGGCGCTGCTTGCTGATCTTTTCCCGGACGGTGTCAAAGACGTCTCCCGGGCCCAGGACCAGCTCCCTGAGGATCACGATGCTCTTGGTCTTGGTGTTGCCCTCAACGATGATCGACTCGACGTTGTACTTTTCGCTCTCCGTCACCTCGTACTCGATGTCGATGTTGCCGGTGGCGATGTTGGGGTGCCGGATCAGCCTCACCCGGGTGTCCAGGTAGCCGTCCTTGCCGTAGAAGTCCTCAAGGCGCTCGGAGTCCGAGTCGAGCTTGGAGGGGGCGAAGACCGCGCCGGCCTTCTGGCGGACCACCCGCCGCAACAGGGCCGATGAGTGGAGCCGGTTTCCGGAGAAGGAGACCTTGCCGATGTGATACTGGCGCCCCTCGGTAACCGCGATCGTCAGGATGAGCCTGTCCGGCTTCGGGTAGTCGAACACGACCCTGTCCTCCGGGATGTCGACGTCGAGGTAGCCGTGCTCCCGGTAGTAGTCCCTCAGCTTGTCCAGGTCGTCCGCAAAGTCGTCGTCCTTGAACCGCCCGGTCCCCATCAGCCAGGACAGGAACCACCACTTCTTGGTGTCCATCTGGCCCCGGAGCTCCTTCGCCTTGAAATGGGGGTTCCCGGTGAAGCGCACCTCCTGGATCTTGACCCTGGGCCCCTCGATGATCCGGAACACGATCGAACCGAAGCCCGAGGCGCGGTCGCGCTCGATCTTGTACGTGACGACCACCTGGTTGTATCCCTCCTTCTGGTAGTAGTCGCGCAGCTTTTCCGAGTCCTCCTTCACCTGGCGCTCGTCGAGCGCCGTGTTGGGCCTCGTCTTCGTCTCCTTTTCGAGCCTCCCGGACTTGTAGTGCTTGTTCCCCTCGAAGCGTATGGCCAGGACCCGGAACTTGGGCGTCACCTCGATCACGAGGTTGACCGTGTGGTCGTCCACCTGCTCGCGCTTGATCTGGATGAACTCGAAAAGCCCGGTCGTGTAGAGGTTCCTGATGTCGCGGTCGAGGAGGGCGTCGTCGAAGTCCCTGCCCTCGTGCACCTGCATGTTGGCCCGGACCAGCTGCTCGTTCACGTTGGCCGTTCCGACAAACTTCACGGTGAGGGTGCCCACCTTGAACGTCGGCTCGCCGGTCGCCGGTGCCCCGGTCGGGGTCGCCTGCGCACGCAGCGGCGCGGGGGCCGCAAAGGCAAGCAAACACGCGGCAACCAACAGACTTGCGAGCCGGGGCAGCGGGTTACTGGGTGTAGTTTTCAAAGCGGGTGATGTGTCGGAGGAACGTAAGCCGCAACTCTCCTACCGGGCCGTTTCGTTGCTTGGCAACGATTAACTCGGTCGGGGAGTCGTCGGAGGCGGGGCTGCCGTCGTCGGAATCCTTCACGGGGCGGGTGAGCATGAGTACTACGTCGGCGTCTTGTTCGATGGCTCCGGATTCGCGCAAATCGGCAAGCCTGGGGGTGCGGTTTTCCTTTTCGGGCGAACGGTTCAACTGGCTTAATACAACGACCGGGAGGTCGAGTTCCTTCGCAAGCGCCTTTAATCCGCGGGAAGCCTCCGCCACCTGCTGCTCCCGGGGCACCTGGGCATCCGTGGGGCTGAGCAGCTGGAGGTAGTCCACAATGATCAGTCCGAGCTTGTGGCGCGCGTGGAGGCGGCGGGCCTTGGCGCGCAGCTCCATGATCGAAAGGTGGCTGGAATCGTCGATGAA
>CAZGOX010000310.1:0-3221 GCA_964527955.1 uncultured Opitutaceae bacterium
CGGCCAGGGGGCCGGGGACGCGCTCCAGGAGATCCGGTCGGTGCTCGGCGGAATCCTTGTGCAGGACCGCGATCGCACGCTCGGCAACGTGGCGGAATTCCGGGTCGTGACCCGGCGCGAGCCCTCGCAGGAGGAGTGGGCCTCGATGCTCTTCGGCTGGAAGGTCTGCAAGCACGTCAAGTCGAATGCCATCGTGTACAGCCGCGGCGAGCGGACGCTCGGCATCGGCGCGGGCCAGATGGCACGGGTCGACAGCTCGCGCCTCGCGGTCTGGAAGGCCGGGGAGGCCGGCCTCAGCCTCAAGGGGTCGGCGGTCGCAAGCGAGGCCCTCTTTCCGTTTGCGGACGGCCTCGTGGCCGCAGCCGACGCCGGGGCGACGGCTGCGATCCAGCCGGGAGGGTCCCTCCGCGACCAGGAGGTCATCCAGGCGGCGGACGAGCGCGGCGTCGCGATGGTGTTCACCGGCATCAGGCACTTCCGCCACTAGAATCGAGATTCCCGAATCCCAAACCGCCATGTTTGATCCCATCGAAAAGCTCAAGGAGTTCGTCCGCTTTCCCAGCGTCTCCGCCGACCCCAAGTACCACGAGGGCATGCGCGGAGCCCAGGAATTCGTGTCCGGCCTGCTGCGGTCGATCGGCTTTGCCGTCGAGGTTGTGCCGACGGAGCTCCATCCGATCATCCTGGCCCAGCGGCCCGGGGACCCGTCGTGGCCCCACGTGATCATCTACGGCCACTACGATGTGCAGCCACCCGACCCGCTGAACCTCTGGCAGACCCCGGCCTTCGAGCCCACGGTGCGGGGCGACCGGCTGTACGGGAGGGGCGCCTCCGACAACAAGGGTCCGCTGCTCACCAACATAGCGGCCGTCGCCGGGCTCTTCGAAGCCAACCCGGCGCTCCCTCTGCGGGTGACCTTCCTGATCGAGGGCGAGGAGGAGATGGGAAGCCCGAGCTTCGAGGCGTTCCTCGACAAGCACCAGGGCCGCCTCAGGGAGGCCGACTTCGTCTTCCTGTCCGACACCCAGCTGCCCAGCGAGGACCAGGTCGTCATCACCTGCGGCCTGCGCGGGCTCGCCCTGTTCGACATCCACGTCACGGGACCCAGGCAGGACCTGCACTCGGGCACCCACGGAGGCGTACTCAGAAACCCGATACGAGCGCTCGCGGAGATCTGCGCCTCCCTGCACCTGCCGGACGGGCGGGTGAACGTCCCCGGCTTCTACGACGACGTGGTCGATCCCGCGCCCTGGGAGCGCGCCGAGCTGCGGAAGCTCGCCGGCGACGAGAAGGCCTACGCCGCGTTCCTGGGCATCGACACGTTTTGCACCGAGGCGGGGTATTCCCCCCCCGAGGCGATCCGGTTCCGCCCGACGCTGGAGTTCAACGGCATCGGCGGCGGCTACCAGGGGGACGGCTCCAAGACCGTGATTCCGAGCAAGGCCTTCGCCAAGGTCAGCTGCAGGCTGGTCCCGAACCAGAGGCCGGCGGAGATCAAGCGGCTCGTGCAGGGCGCGATCCTTGCGAGGGTCCCCCCGGGCGTGCGCGTGGAGTTTGTGGAGCAGCACCAGGGGAACCCGTACGGCGTCGTCCCGCCCGGGCGCCCGAACACGCCTCCGGACCAATCCCCGGTGCTTGCCCGGGCGTTCCGGGCGGTGGATGAGGTTGTGACCGGAATCTGGGGCAGGCCGCCCATTTACCTGCGTGAGGGCGGAAGCGTGCCGATCATCGCCGAAATCAAGCGCGCCACCGGGCTCGACTCCATCATGTTCGGGCTCTCGATGCCCGAGGACAACCTGCACGCCCCCAACGAAAGCTACAACCTGAACGTGATGCGCCGGGGGACGACCACGATTGCCGGGATCCTCGCGGCGGTCGCCGCAAGGCCCCCGGTCACTGCTTGACGACCACCAGCTCGACCCGGCGGTCCTTGGCCATATCCGCCTCGACGGCGTTCTTCTTCGCCTCCTCGCTGCCCTTGGAGAGCGTCTCAAGCTTTTCGGTGGCCACGCCCAGGGTGGTCAGGTATTTCTTCACCTCGTTGGCGCGGTGGTCGCCCAGGCCCAGATTGTACTCCGCCGTCCCGCGCCAGTCGCAGTGGCCCTCGAGGACCAGCCTGTACTGCGGGTTCTTGTCCAGGTAATCCTTGGCCGCCTGCAGCTTCACGCGCTCGGCCGCCTTGATGTTGAAGCGGTCAAAGTCGAAGTACACCGACTCCAGCGCGCCGCGCAGCTGGCCGTTTGCGTCAAAGCCGGCGTCGCGCGCCTGCAGGCCCGAGTTCTGGTCGGCGGTCACGGGAACCTCCGTCGGGGCGAGCCCTCCACCCTGCGGACCCATCAGCGTCGAGCTCGGCTCGGGGCGCACGGGCTTCTTGGTGCAGCCGGCAACGAGTACCAGGGCGGCGCTTGCTAGGACCAGACAGAGTTTCTTGGAGGCTAATTTCATGGGAGGATCAAAGGTGAAGGTCGGTGAATAGCTATTGGGCCAACCCAATTTGCATGCAAGTGCATTTCTGCGTCAACCAGGCCCAAGCAAGCCCGCCTGCAGCGCGTAGCGGGTCAGGCCTGCGGCATCGTGGACGTTGAGCTTGCGCATCAGGTTGGTCCTGTGGTTGCCGGCTGTCTTTGCGCTGATTCCTAGCCGGGTGGCGATCCGTCTTGTGCTGTGGCTCTCGGCAATCAGCTGCAGGACCTCGCGTTCGCGGCGCGTGAGCGACCCGGCCCCGCCGCCGGAATCGGGATCCCGGGGCCGGAGCATGGCGGCAACCCCCGGGCCAAAATACGTGCCCCCCGCAGAGACCGCGTCCAGGCCCAGGATCACATCCTGCAGGCCCGCGGTCTTCTCGACAAAACCATGGGCCCCGGCCTCGATCATCTCCCGGATCAGCACCGGGCTCTCGTGCCCCGAGAAGACAAGGACGCGAAGCGACGGCAGCCGCGCCAGGAGGCGACGGAGCAGGTCTGCACCGTGCGCGCCGGGGAGCCTCGCATCGAGAAGGACGACGTCCGGCCTGGCCTCCACGCAGGCGGAGAGGGCCGAGTGGCCGTCGCCGGACTCGCCCACCAGGAGGTAGTTGCGGTTCCTGCGAAGGATGTCGACCAGCATCTCCCGGATTGCGGTCTGGTCCTCGATCACGACGAGGCGCTTCATGGGGATTTCTCCGGAATGGTGGGTTGGCCGGGATTCGAACCCGGAACCAACGACTTAAAAGGACGCTGCTC
>CAZGOX010000311.1:0-3204 GCA_964527955.1 uncultured Opitutaceae bacterium
TCTCGGAGAGCTTGCGCTGCATCTGGATCCAGTGGCCGAAGTAGTCGCCCATGTGGTAGCCGCAGAAGGGCAGCATGGCCATCGGGTCGCGGCGGACCTTCCCGATCGTGCCGGCCGCGGCGGCCGTCATTTCAGAGCCCATCGTCGCGCCGATGTACACTCCGCTGCTCCAGTTGAACGACTGGTAGACAAGAGGCATGGTCGTGGCGCGCCGGCCGCCGAAGATGATCGCGCTGATCGGAACCCCCTCGGGGTTTTCCCATTCCGGATCGATGGTCGGACACTGCGAGGCCGGGGCCGTGAACCGCGCATTGGGGTGGGCCACCTTGGCTCCCGTTGCCTTTCCGATCTCCGGCGTCCATTCCTTGCCCTGCCAGTCGGTGCAGCGCGCGGGCGGCTGGTCGGTCATGCCCTCCCACCAGACTCCGCCACCGGGCGTCAGGCCCACGTTGGTGAAGATCGTATTCTTCGCCAAGGCGTCCATCGCGTTTGGGTTGGTCCTGCGCGAAGTGCCGGGGGCCACGCCGAAGAATCCCGCCTCGGGATTGATCGCATGCAGGCGGCCCTGGGCGTTCGGCTTCAGCCAGGCGATGTCGTCGCCCACCGTCCACACCTTCCAGCCCTTTTCCCGGTACTGGGCCGGGGGAATCATCATCGCAAAGTTTGTCTTTCCGCAGGCGCTCGGGAACGCCGCCGCCACGTAGGTCTTCTCGCCCTTGGGGTTCTCGACCCCCAGGATCAGCATGTGCTCGGCCATCCAGCCCTCGTCGCGCGCGATGTTCGAGGCGATGCGCAGCGCAAAGCACTTCTTGCCGAGCAGGGCGTTTCCCCCGTAGCCGGAACCGAAGCTCCAGATTTCCCGGGCTTCCGGGAAGTGCACGATGTACTTCTCCGCATTGCACGGCCAGGGGACGTCCTTCTCCCCTTTCGCCAGCGGCCGCCCCACCGAGTGCATGCACGGGACCACCCGCTTCTGCTCCTTGTCGATCTCGGCGTACACCGCCCGTCCGATGCGCGCCATGATCCGCATGTTCACGACCACGTAGGGGGAGTCGGTCAGCTCCACGCCGATCTGCGCCATGGGCGAGCCGACGGGGCCCATGCTGAAGGGAAGCACATACATCGTGCGTCCCCGCATCGATCCGCTGAAAAGCCCCTTGAGCTTCCGGCGCATCTCGAAGGGATCGGCCCAATTGTTCGTGGGGCCGGCCGCCTCCTTGGAGAGCGAGCAGATGAACGTGCGCTCCTCCACCCTGGCCACGTCACCCGGGTCGGACCTCGCATAGTAGCATCCGGGCCACTTCCGTTCGTCGAGCTTGAGAAGCGTCCCGCTTTCAACCATCCGCGCGCAAAGCTCCTTGTGTTCCTCATCCGAGCCGTCCACCCAGTGGATCGAGTCCGGTTTGCAGAGCTCCGACATCTTCTTGACCCACCTCAGAAGGTGGCGATTGCGACCGAGCGGGGTTGCTGGATTGCGCTTCATCATAAGATCACCGGACGGGCTCGACGTGCACGGAAACGTCGGTGACCCGCAACGGGGACGCCAGCAGGGCTCCCCTGACCGCATGCGCGATCTCGTGGCCCGTCCGCACGCTCAGGTTCCCGTCCACCTGCACCTGGATGTCGACCAGGTAGCTCAGGCCGCTCTTCCGGATCCGGCACTTGTCGAGATCCTTCACGCCGGCGACCGCCCCCGCGATCGCCCGCACCTCGTGCTCCAGGGTGACGGGAACCGCCGCCGCCATCACCTCCTCGAGGGCCTGGCGGACGATCCCCGCCCCGTTGAAGATCATGACGGAACACGCGAACAGCGCGGCCCAGCTGTCCGCCGCCCTCCACTTCGCCCCTCCCAGGACTGCAATCGAGATTCCGATGAAGGCCGCGGCCGAGGTCAGGGCGTCCGCCGCATGGCGCCAGGCGTCGGCGCCCACGGCGGTGCTGCCCACGGCCCGGCCGACTGCTCCCGCCCGCCGGGCATACCAAGTCTTCACAACGACGATCCCCACCAGGAGGGGCAGCGTGGCCCAGTTTGGGCCCGGATGCGGGGTCAGGATCCCCTGGATGGAACTCCATGCCACCCAGCCCGCGCTCACAAAGGTCAGGCCTGCGATCACCAGGGCCGCAATCGGCTCCGCTCCCCCATGCCCATAGGGATGGTTCTCGTCGGGCGGCAACCCCGCCACCTGGACGCCGACCCAAGCCAGCATCGAGGCAAAGACGTCAAGAAGCGACTCGGTCCCGTCCGCTATGAGGGCGTAGGTGTGCCCAAAGATGCCGCCCGCAAACTTGAGCACCGCGAGGACAAGGTTGAGCCAAATGCCCCGCGAGACGAAACGGGCGCTCAAGCGCGCGCGTTCCCTCGTCGCCGCGTGGTGGGCAGCTAGTTCGCTGGGCATCCCCTTAGTTGACCATCCCGTCAGCCAACAGCAAGCACAGCAGGCGCGTTGACCCACTCCCATAAGTTGCTATTATCCGGGCAATCCGAACTCTATGTCCGCGCAGACCAGCATCCGCCCAGTTGACCCGGTAAAGCAGTTCTCGGTGTTCACCGAGAACCGCGTCGGCCGCCTCTTCGATTTGATCGGACTCCTGCGCGAGAACAACGTCCACGTGATTGCAATCACGGTCTTGGATACCACCGACAGCGCCATCCTGCGGCTGATCGTCGACGATCCCGACAAGGCCCGGGAGTTGATGATCAACAACGATTTCCCGTTCACGGAGGCCAATGTGCTCGCTGTCGAGATCCTGGATGAGTCCGCAATCCGGGAAATCCTTGCGGCCCTGCTTGAGGCCGAGATCAACGTCCACTACGTCTACAGCTTCATCAAGCGACCGCAGGGCAAGTACGCGCTCGCCCTTAATGTCGAGGATCCGGAGACCGCGTCCCAGGCGCTGGGGAACCACGAGTTCAAGGTCCTGACGCAGTCCGACATCTCGCGCTGAGGCCCATTTGGGCCAAGCTTGGCGAGGTAGGGACGGGCGGCTCGCCCGTCCGGGCATACTTTGGGGACATTCGCAGCAAGGAGCGCTCCACGCTCAATCCGCCTTCTCCGCCCCCTCCGCGTCCATCGCGTAGATCCCGGTCATGTAGCCATTCTCGAACATGGCGCCGACCTTGAGCTTTCCGTAAAACGAAATCGGCACGTCCTGGATCACCTCGGTTCCCTGGGGCATCCTCACGACCACCCACTCGTTCATGTT
>CAZGOX010000312.1:0-3179 GCA_964527955.1 uncultured Opitutaceae bacterium
GACCTCTACGTCCCGAACGTAGCGCTCTACCAGGCTAAGCTACGCCCCGACTTGTCCGCGTAAGAGTTGAGTAGGCTGGGAGAGGGGTACGGTCGCAAGCAGAAAAGGACCGGTTTATCTGTTCCGGTGAATGGACGAAAATGTCGGCGCTCTCAGAAAGGTGGTGAAATCTTGTGGCAAAATTTGGCCCCTTAAGCTGATGAATCGATCTCATCCTTTAGCGTGCCCAGCCTTTTCAGGATCTCGGCCCATTCCAACGACGGCCCATAGTACATTTCCCTACGCATGCGTTGGTAGTCGGCCTCAAGGGTGCCAAGGTGGTCCGCAGCCGGAAGCAGATTGAAAGTGCCCGGGATCGCCGTCGCGAAGTTAGTCCAGGAGTTGCGATAAAACGCCTCCTTGAATGCCACGACACGTGTACGGAGACCCGAATCTGCGAGGGCCCTCTTGCCTCCTTCGTGATCGGCGAGGGCGGCCGTGTCCGCGTAATGTCTCGAGTAATTTTTGGTGAAAAGCTTCTCCTTAGGACGGTGGGCCTCGGCATGAAGGATGGTCGCCTTTTCCCAGAACGTCCGTTCGATGGCCAACACTCGGACCGGCACCGAGGTGTCAGTGATGCGGGGATAGGCTTCGGCAACATAAGGTGAAATAGTCGCCATGGTTACCGGCCAGAGGTCTGCTTTCGCACCGCATTCTATTCGCACCACTCGTGAGATGTACGAGCCACCAATCAGCGTCGGCAATGCGCTCGGATATTGAAAAAGCAGAGTCAGCTCATCTGTGTCGTCCACGCTATATTTCCAAGGGCCGGATCCGATCGCGTCGCGGGTCCTAGACTCAAGTAGAGTCTTGAAGTCCCCTGCTACCCAACGGCCGCATGCGGCCACAAGCTGTTCGGTCTTTTTCTTCGCCTGGCTATTGTTTGCAGCCTTCTCCGGATCATGTTCGTCACCGTCAAAACCCAATAGTTCACGGCCGACAGTTATGTCCACGTCCTCGGAAAATCGATTGATCGCTCGGTAAACTTTCGAAAGAGAAGTTCCTCCCTTGAACACCAGGTGGTCGCCGATACCCGGTATTCCCTGAAAGAGCTGCCCTAGGGTCCAACAGACCCAGAAATCCTTCTCGGCGATGGCCTCGTTGCTGAAGCCAAGCTTCCGAGCTGTGGCGCTAAAGAGCTCCGCTCGCTCCCGGTCGCTGAGGGCAAGAACCGAGTTCATGGCATTTCCGATTCGACACTGATTTCATTCACGATCGGTTGCATCCACTGAGGAAGCTCTGGGGCGAGCTTTTTAAGCTCTCGCTTCGTCTTTGCCTTGAGACTCCGGCGCAAGCGATCCCTCTGTGTGGCTTCAAGTCCCCCAGGACCCAGGTGGCGAACCGCTTGAATGACGGTGCCAGCCTCGGTACCGGCCCCGATCAGACTGCTGGGTGCGACGCGCTGGAATTTGATCTGCGAATTGCCGAGCGTTACAGGCGGGATGCTGGCAGTCGTCTTGATGACCAATTGTACGGGTACCTGCTCGGAGAGGCCTAGCAGGTTTGCCGCCGTTGCGCCCGACACCTGCCAGGGAGCATGACGAGATTCCAAAATCGCGCGAGCCACATCCATCGAACTGGATGTGCTTTGGCCAATGATTGGATGAAAGCGGGGCCGCTCGTAAAAGCCCCGTCGGATGCGCTTGAGCTTACCCGATTTTGTTAGGCGCGCCAAGGCTTGCCGAATCGCGGCCGGCTTGCCGATGGTCAAGAAATCCTTAGAAGTCTTTGGTAAAGGATGATTGCTCGACCACATAGACCTTATTATCTTCTCATCAATTGGATAAGATGTTTTCACGGATAGTTAATGTCACAAACAATGCGTTCTTTTAGTGACAAATCGAGCTAAATTTTATCGCGATGGGAATCGCACAAGGCCAAGACGTCACCTAACCGACCCGCCTAATCGAAGTCAGCAAGCATCCGTTGGGGAAGGCATCAACCAGCAATTTTTGGAAGTGGCACTCCTCGCGAAACCTATTCCTGCTAATGCAGGACCGGGGCAATAAATTGCCCGACAACAGTGCATGGATACGCCAGTCCAGAACAACATCGAAAGTCGCTCGGCGACCGGAACGGAATCGCTCCGCATAGCCAAGGTTGCAAAATTACATCAGGAGATTGAGGCGCTTGATGCTCAAAAGTACGCAAAGGAACAGGAACTAATTAAGCTTCAACTTGAGCCGAGCTCATTGTTCGATGGTTTCGACCGCGCCGACCGTTTCTCGCCGGCGTTGAGGCCCGAAGAAAAGATCGCCCTGTTTCTCGAACTATTTGGCGCTAGGCGCGATGTCTATCCGAGGTTCTGGGAAAATCTCAGCTCTGGCAAAAAGGGCTATTCGCCGGCGTACACAAATGGTCACGTGGCCGGAGGATCCAGGAAACGGCTTCTCCCATTGGACGACCATGTCGTCGAAAAACATCTTCGCGGACAGCAGGCAATTGGTGTCTACGCACTACGGCCGGATGATTCGTGCATCTTCCTTGCCGCCGATTTTGATGGTGAGGGATGGCGAGAAAACGTCCTCGCTTACCGGCAGATGGGTTATCGCATGGTGATGGACCAGGATGACATCACCGGGCAGTTGGATTTCGGATAACGACGCCCGTAGAATTACGCGTCTTTTTTCTTACGAGATTTCACAGTTTTGTTCTCGGAAACTGTGAAATAGTGTGTAAGTCGTTGACTACCAATTTTCAATCGGTACGTCCCGAACGTAGCGCTCTACCAGGCTAAGCTACGCCCCGACTTGTTCACTGAAGGGCCAGAGTCGCTGGTGGAGGTGGGGGTCGCAAGCAGAAAAGAAATAGCGGAGCTCCAGGCCCCGTCGCGAAAACATGTGACTTCTCGGCGGGATTCTCCAAGCGTCCCTCCGTGGCCTTGGATTCGCCCCGACTCGGTGAGGTATCGATGAGGGCGCCGGAATTTCATCTGGCGAGCACCCCAGATCAGAAGGTCGCCCTGAGCGACTTCCTCGGCCGGCCTGTCGTCCTCGTGTTCTATCCTGCGGACTGGAGTCCGGTGTGCAGCGATCAGCTCTCGCTCTATACGGAGCTTCACGAGGAGTTCGCGACGTACGACGCCGAGGTCATGGGCATCTCGGTGGATGGGATCTGGTCGCATCTCGCCTTTGCGCGCG
>CAZGOX010000313.1:0-3177 GCA_964527955.1 uncultured Opitutaceae bacterium
CACCACCCTTTCACGGTGAGAACCGGGGTTCGAATCCCCGTGGGGACGCCAGCTTAACTTCTTAGCGATAAGTAGAAGTCTTGTGCACCCCGTGGGGAGCCCGCATCGTCGCGAGCGCAGTTGCGGCATTGAGCTTGAGTTGCCCGTGGGACTTAAGGGCAACGAGCGCTTCCTCGGTCTGGAGAAGCTCAGCCGCAAGTTCAGCCAGTTTATGCCGAAGATCGACCGCGCGTGGATGGCGCGACGACGGGTCCATTTTAGCTGCGGGTTGTCCGACGATGGGAAACGGTCTTTTCCGGCACCAAGCGAGGCGGTTCTTCCAGAATGTCGAGGATGGCGCGCGCGCAAAAGATCCGGTCGCGCTTGTTGTCGCCAACTTTTGCCACAACGCCACCGGCCTCCAGCACGGCGATGGCGCGCATGACAGTGTTGTAGGCGACGCCCAGCCGTCGCTCGGTCTCGCGCGGGCCCAGGAAGGGATTGGACCCGAGCAACTCGATGAGTTGAAGCGGCACTTTCGAGCCGCCTCCGGCAAAGGTATCGCGCCAGGTGGTGAGTTGCCGGTTGATCCGCTCGGCCCGGCTCAAGGCATCTTCGGATTGGCGGGCCACGCCGTTAAGAAAATACTCGATCCAGCCGACCCAGTCTCCCCGCTCGGTGACGGCGCGCAGACTCCCGTAGTAGTCGGCCCGGGTGGCCTCAAAAAACGCCGATAAATACAGCAGCGGTTCGGGCAACACCCCGCGCGCACTCAGGGAAAGGGTGATGAGCAACCGCCCAACCCGACCGTTGCCATCGATGAACGGATGGATGGCCTCGAACTGATAGTGCATCAGCGCGGCATGCACGAGTGGCGGGATGGTCTCGTCGGGCAGGAAATCTTCCCATCGACCAAGGTGCGCCAAAAGCGCGTCGGGTGGCGGCGGCACATACGAAGCATCTGCCAAAGTGCAGCCCGGACGGCCAATCCAGTTCTGGGTCCGGCGGAATTCTCCGGGCGTGGCGTGATGGCCACGGACCCCGGTCATTAGCTTCTCGTGAAGCTCACGGACCAGACGGAGCGAAAGCGGCAGCGTCTTCAAACGCTTCATGCCGTGTTCCAAAGCGGTGACATAGTTGCCTACCTCGCGCAAATCCTCCGGGCTGCGCTCAGGGAGCGCACCGGCTTCCGCGGCCAGCAGTTCGCCCAAAGTGGCTTGCGTACCCTCGATCCTGCTGGAGTAAACGGCTTCACGGCGGACAAACGGCCGGATGAGCACATGCGGATTGGGGAGCCGCCGGCCTTCGCCGGCCAAGCGCCCCAACAGGCGATCCGCCTGCGATAGGATACGGACCAATTGCGGCGTCCAGATGATTTCCGGCGGGAGTGGAGCGGGCTGATAGGCCTTGTAGCCCTCCAGGGTCTTGATCCAACGTCCCGGCGGAGCAGCCCGCGTGCTTGTTTTCATCGGTGGAAACAAGCAGAAGGCTTATTTCCATTAAAGCTAATAATGGAAATAGCTATTCTGGCTATTTCCACCGGGATAAGATCACTATTGTGCCCGCATGCCCGTGGAAATTGTAATCTCGGTTGATCGAGGCCATGGATCCGCTTCGGGGAGGCCAGCCGCAGTTCAGCCAAGCTCGCATGGGGGTTCCGATATGGTCCTTGAGGAAGGACGCGACTGAGTTTACGACGGAGCGCAGCCAAGGAACGCTGCGCATGCGTTCCACTTTGATAACCCATATCGGGTGTGCGCTTTTCGGCACTGGCGCGCCTCCTTTCCCCCAAAATCAGGACCCCTCACATGCCCTCTCCACTGACCAGCCGCCGCGAGTTTCTCCAACTGACGGGCGCCGCCGCCGCGGCCAGCCTGCTGCCCGCGTCGCTGCGGGCCGCGCCCGCGAGTCGTCCGTTCGAAGTCTCTGCGAGCCTCTATGCCTGGGACCTGCACGACGAGGGCGTGGAGCGGATCCTCGACAACCTCCAGGGCATGGCCGCCGTCAATTCGGTCTATCTCCTCGGTGTCATGCATCCGGAGCGGCGTCCGCTCGGCGGCGGGACCTTCCCGCACAATCCCGTCCGCACCACCTGGACCGCCGAGGACGCGCGCTGCTACTGGCACCCGGATTTCAAAAGTTACGGCCGGATCAAGCCGCGCCTGTCCGACAACGCCTGGCTTAATCAGACCGACTGGGTGCGCACGCTGGTCGACGCCGCCCGGCGCCGCGGGCTGCGGGTCGGGGTCGAAAACTCCCACGCCTTGGTCGACAAGGAGCGGGCCGAGGGTGAGTTTGCCGACTTGGCCAACCGCAACATCCACGGGGAGATCACCCAGGTGCGTCCGTGGCTGCGCCCGCTCTGTCCCAACCACCCGGACGTCCGCGACTACGCCGTGGCCCTCTACTCGGACCTCGCCCGAAACTACGGGGTGGACTACGTGATGTCGGCCGTTGTCTCCTTCGATGAAGGCGGGCCAGACAAAGGCGGCTGCTTTTGCCCCGCCTGCAAGGCCGCAGCCGGGGCCGAAGGCTTCGATCTCGAGCGGGCCCGGCAGATCCTACTAACCGATCCTACGGCCGAACCCGCGCTGACCGACTGGCGGAACTTTCGGTTTCGCTCCTCGGCCCGCTTTTACGAAGCGCTGCACGCCCGGCTGCCGCAGCTCAATCCGAAGATCGATCTGCGCTACAGCCAGCACATGAGCGACCCGGTCAACTGGGGGATCAAGCTCAGCATCCTCCAGCCGCACCTCCATTCGGTGCGGATCCAGGAATACTCCGAGCAGGAAGGAGATCCGGCCCTGATGGCCAACAAGCGGCGAACATTGAAGGCGGTCCGGCAGGACCTCGGGCCAACCTTTCCGGTTCACAGTTCCATCGGGGTGCGGTTGAAGGCGACCCCCGAACTGATCGCCGAAGGCGTGCAGATCGCGGTGGAGTGCGGGATGAACGGGGTCACACTCGGCCACTATGACGGGGCGACTTTTCCCATGCTCCGCGGCGTGCGCGCGGGCCTAATGCAAGCCGGCGCGCTCGCTTGACCGACGGGGCTCGACAGACGTCGGTGGGGAGCGCTGCTGTTCTCGTCGCTCGGCCGGGTTCAGGTGGGCACCGTTGCCGTCGCCGGCTGCAGCCGCCAAGACTGCGCCACGACTGCGCCACGACTGCGAAGCCCCGGCCAGCTCGCTGACCATT
>CAZGOX010000314.1:0-3168 GCA_964527955.1 uncultured Opitutaceae bacterium
CCGGCCCGCTTCAGGGGCTTGGCTTCCTGACCGTCCCCGCGGTGACCGGGGCCTGCATGGCCATCCGCCGGGAATTGTTCGGGACCCTGGGAGGATTTGATGAGGAGTTTCGGAACAGCTACGAGGACGTCGACCTTTGCATGCGGGCGCGGGCCTCAGGGGCCGGGGTCGGCCTTGCCGCCGGAAGCGTGATCTGGCACCACGTGAGTTCCTCTCCCGGTCGCTATAATTCGGAGGAGGCAAACGCGGTCCGCTTTGCGGAGCGCTGGGAAAGGGAGGCGATTGCCCTCAGCGCCATCCACCCTCCGGAACTCCCGGTTGGCGCCGGTCAGGGTGCGGTGCATCCGGTTCTCGCTGCGTACGAAACCCTGCAGGCATATTTTCCATCGGCTTTGGGGTATTCCGAGGAGGACAGCGCCACGTTGATCTACTCGAGGAGCCGCTGGGAGGAGGTCGAGGTCCCGCTTTCTCCGGGTTTTGACGCAAAGGTCCATCCGCTTCGCCTGGACCCGGCCAAGTCGCGGGGCCGGTTTCGGCTCTCGAGGATCTCCCTGAGGATCGAGGGGGAGTCCCGCCCGTTCTGGGAAGCGACGGGATCCTTGCTTGCGTGTGCCTGCAGGCCCTCAGGGACGAGCCGGCTCCAATCATCCGGCGGCGAGCTGTGCTTTGAGAGCGACGGCGACGACCCCCAGGTTCTCATTCGGCTTCCGGCGGACGGTTGGGGGCGGAAGGAAAGAATCTGGTTTGCAGCGAGCCTATGGAGCGACTGCCGGGAGGAGTCGCCCTGACAACCGGTCAGTCCAGGAATGATCCCTGACGGGTGGTCCTGTGGACGGGGCCTGAGGGGGTCGCCTTTTGGGGCGCGGTCGTCAGGTGGCGGGGAGGTTTGCTGGTCCGCTTGGCGACCGCGGAATCGGCCTCGGACACGATCCGGTCGCAGATCTCCTGGACGTGGAGCCGAAGCCAGTTTGGCGTGGCGCCGCCCTCCGTGTAGTCGGCGGGGCCATAGTGGTCTATCCTCCCAACCTGTCTCAAACGGTCGTTTTGCGCAAATTCGTCCTGGCGGGCCGGGTTGTAGACCGCGTAGGCCAGGCCGCCTGCGCTCTTGACCACGGAAAAGCTGGGGATGTCGCTCGGACCGTCGGCGATGTAGATCATGTTCTGGAACGGGACCCTGCGGTCCTCGACGGCGACCCTTGAGTTCACGTCGATCGCCGGGTGCTTGTTGGTCCCCTTGTTGATCTCGAAGAGCGCCCGTGTCTTGGTCGTGTTGTCGATCATCATGCCGATCTGGGAGATCTCTGCGTCGGCCGAAAGGCCGAGTTCGTTCTGCCGGAGGAATCCAGGCTGGAGGGGGTTCTCGATGAACTCACATGCCCAGATGCCATCCGCGTGGGCTGCGATCGCGCTTCCCCGAATCAATTCCGCGAGGCCCGTGCTCACGATGTAGTGCTCGAGCTGGATGTCGTGCTTCCGGTACTCGGCCTTCTCGCGCACCCACATCCGGGCAACGGAGAAAAACTCGGGCAGCCCGGGATAGAACTTGATGTCGGCGCCGCACTCCCGGAGGACCTTGTTGCTCAGCCCTGACAGGGGGCCGGCAAGGACATAGGTGAGGAGGTGGTTCAGGTAGCCGATTTCGCCCGACAGCCGGTAGCCGCGGCGATGGTAGTGCTCGACCAGCGCGTTGACCTCCTCCCAGAACGTCGGCTCGTCGATCCCGTAGCGCCGGAAGACCGGCGATTGCATGTACTCCGGTATGAGGGTCTTGTCGAAATCCCAGATGCAGGCGATGATGTTCTGCTTGAAAAGCGGCGTGGCCATGGGGCGAGATTGTCTTAGGTCACGAGGGGCGGAGGTGCAAGCTATCGGTGGTAGGGACGGGCGGCCCGCCCGTCCGGGTCTTGCGTAAGGGGTCAGGTTGTACATTTTGACCTCCGCAACGGAGGTGCAAAATGTACAACCTGACCCCTTTGCCAATCCCGTGTCCCCGCTTCCAGACATCACCCCCTTCCGCAGGCGCCTCGACGAGCTGACCGCCGAGATGGCGCTGCCGGATTTCTACGCCCAGCCGAGGCGGGCGGCCGAGGCGATGAAGGAGCACCAGAGGCTGAGGAAGATCGTCTCCGACTTCGAGGAGCACGGGCGGCTGGACCGCGAGCTGGCCGAGGCGGCAGTCCTTGCGAAGACGGGGGCCGCCGATGCGATGTTGCGAGAGCTTGCGGCCGAGGAGATGCCGGAACTGGAGCGGAGGCGCGATGCGCTTCGGCAGGCCGTGATGACGGCCATGATTCCCCCCGATCCCGCCGACTCCAGGAACACCGTGATGGAGATCCGGGCGGGCACGGGAGGGGAGGAGGCGGCGCTCTTTGCGGCGGAGCTTGCCCGGATGTACCAGAGGTACGCCGATGCCCAGGGATGGAAGATCCAGCCGATGAGCAGCAGCGTTTCCGAGCGCGGCGGCTACAAGGAGGTCATCTTCCTGATCACGGGTTCAGAGGTCTATCGGCAGCTCAAGTTCGAGAGCGGTGTCCACCGGGTCCAGCGCGTCCCGGTGACGGAGGCCAACGGGCGCATCCATACCTCGACCGTGACGGTCGCCGTGCTTCCCGAGGCCGAGGAGGTCGACGTGCACATCGATCCGTCCGACTTGGAAATCACGGTCTGCCGGGCCAGCGGACCAGGGGGGCAGGGCGTGAACACCACGGACTCGGCCGTCCAGATCCTGCACCGGCCCTCCGGCCTCATCGTCCAGTGCGCCGACGAGCGCTCGCAGATCAAGAACAAGGCGCGGGCCATGACGGTGCTTCGCTCCCGCCTGCTCAAGCTCAAGGAGGACGAGGAGCAGGCGAAGTACGCGGCGGAGCGGCGGGACCAGATCGGCTCCGGTGACCGAAGCGAGAGGATCCGGACCTACAACTTTCCCCAGAACCGGGCGACCGACCACCGGATCGGGCTGACCCTGCACAGCCTGTCCCATATCCTTGAGGGCGGACTGGATGAGCTGATCCTGGCCCTGCAGCGGGCCGATCACGACGAGCGCGTGAAGGGGCTGGGCGTTTCGCGACGATGACTGTCTTGGAGACAATCAAACGATCGACCGAGTTTTTCGGGGGGAAGGGGATCGAGTCGGCGCGGCTCCAGTCCGAGCTCCTGGTGAGCCATGCC
>CAZGOX010000315.1:0-3166 GCA_964527955.1 uncultured Opitutaceae bacterium
GCGAGCTTGCTCGCGCTCCGAGAAGGCGCGAGCAAGCTCGCTGACCCACAACGGACCCGGCCCGTCACGTCCAAGGGCAACGCCCGCGCGGCCCATTCTGGCTTGGCCTCCTCGGGCGAAGTTGCCAAGATTGTTGGACCTTTTCCCCGATCCGGGCGTCTAAGCCGCACAATCCATACCCTATGTTCCTAGCAATGATAGACATCTTCAAGGGGGCGGGCCTGCTGATTTACCCCCTTGGCCTCTGCTCCGGTGTAGCGGTTTTCATCATCTTCGAGCGGGCCTACGCCCTAAGGAAGGCGGCCATCATGCCCCAGGACCTCGTGGACGCGGTCGTCTCGGGCAGGCCGCTTGTCGGCGGCAAGCACACGGTACTTGCGCGGATCGTGGAATTCGCCGAGCAGCATGCAAATGACGAGGACGCCGTTAAGGCCTTCGCCAGGCTTGAGCTGAACCGGATGGAGCGCGGAGTGCCGTATCTCGACGTCATCTATGCCGCGGCGCCGCTGATCGGCCTTTCCGGAACGGTGACCGGCCTCCTGCAGGTCTTTTCCCAGATCAACTCGGACACCGGCCTTCCCGATCCCGTGATCTTCACCCGGGGAGTCGCCCTGGCCCTTTCCGCCACCGTGATCGGCCTTGCGATCGCGATCCCGTCCCTGATCGGGAGCGGCTACCTTGGGCGAAAGATCGAGAACTACGCGGCGCAGCTCGACGTGCTTCTGGAGCGCATCCTCAGGCGGACGAAGCAATGAGCGCCATCCTTCGCCAGCCCCGAAAGCGGCCCGAGCTGAACCTTGTGCCGTTGATCGACGTGCTCGTGATGCTCATTTTCTTCGCCTTCGTGACGATGCAATTCAAGTCGGCGGCCACGCTCAATATCACGCTGCCCAAAGTTGAGACGGCGGGAAAGAACGAGTTCAAGGGCACGGTCACGATCGTGATCGACAAGGAGGGGGTCATTTCCTTCAACGGCAAGGTCATGGCGGACGAGCAACTGCCGGGCGTCCTCGACCAGGTCCACAACATCGACAAGGACATTCCCGTCCTGATCAAGGCCGACGAGGCCTCGCAGATCAAGAAGCTGGCCTTCGTGATGGACTCCTGCCGCAAGTCGGGTCTGAACAAATTCAGCCTGCAGAGTCGATAGGAAGGCCATGAAGATCGTCATCACCGGGGTGACCCGCGGCCTGGGCCGGGCGCTTGCCGAGTGGTACATCGCCCACGGCCATACGGTCGCCGGCTGCGGCAGGAGCGGCCAGCTGATCTTCGACCTGAGGTTTTCCCACCCGGAGCCCCATGGGTTCGACCCGGTCGACGTCTCCCAGCCCAACAAGGTCGCCCTGTGGGCGGAAAGGGTGCTCGGCACGCTCGGTCCGCCGGACCTCCTGATCAACAATGCGGGGCTGGTGAATGACCCGGCTCCGCTCTGGAAGGTGCCGGCCGAGCAGTTTGCCCGCGTCGTCGGGGTCAACCTGGTGGGCGTGGCGAACGTCATCCGCTCCTTCGTGCCGGCCATGGTGGAGCGCGGCTCGGGCGTGATCGTCAATCTCAGCTCGGGATGGGGCCGCGGAGTTTCCCCGAATGTCGCGCCCTACTGCGGGACCAAGTGGGCGATCGAGGGGCTCACCAAGGCCCTCGCCGAGGAGCTGCCCGCGGGCATGGCGGCCGTGCCGCTCAACCCCGGGGTCATAGACACCGAGATGCTCCGCCAGTGCTGGGGCGGGGAAACCGACGCCTTCCCAAAGGCCGGGAAATGGGCGGAAACGGCCGCCCCCTACATTCTCTCGCTTGGCGCCAAGGACAACGGGAACTCGCTGAGTGTCCCGGGCTTTGAAACCTAAATCATTTCCTGGTGAGGCTCCGCCTCCGCCTCGTAGTCTACGCCCGCCATCCCAAAGCCAAAGAGCTTGAGGAACTCGCTGCGGTAGCCGGCGATGTCCGTTTCGGACTCCAGGTTTTCCGTGGTCACATTCGGCCAGATGCCTGAGACCGCAGCCTGGACATCCGGCTGCATTTCCAGGTCGTCCAGGCGCACGCGCCCATCCGTGTCAAAGGCCGGGCCTCCCGGGGCATAGATCTGCGAGGCGAAGAGGCGCTGCATCTGCTCGATGCAGCCTTCGTGCACGCCGCGCTTTTTCATGATCCGGTACAGGATCGAAATGTACAGGGGGACGACCGGGATGGCTGAACTCGCCTGGGTGACAAGGGCCTTGTTCACCGAAATGAACGCGCGCCCGCCGCCGGGCTTGAGCTTTGCGTCTATGGCCCTCGCGGCGCGCTCGAGGTCGTTCTTGGCGAGGCCGATCGTGCCGTTCTTGTAAATGGGCCAGGTGACATCGGGCCCTATGTAGGAATAGGCGACGCTTTGTGCGCCCGGGGCCAGCAACCCCGCCCCGGACAGGGCGTCCATCCATATCTCCCAGTCCTCCCCGCCCATCACCGTGATGGTGTCGGCGATCTCCTGCTCGCTGGCGGGTTCAATCGTGATCTCGGTCACAAGCCCCTTGTCGGTATCCACCGTCTTGTTCGTATAGGAGGATCCCACGGGCTTGAGGACGGACTTGTGCACCACCCCGGTCCTGGGGTGGACCCTCCTGGGGGAGGCCAGCGAATAGACCACCAGGTCCACCTGGCCCAGGTCGGCGCGGATCAGGTCGATCGCCTGGCGCTTGATGTCGTCGGAAAAGGCGTCGCCGTTGAGATTCTTTGCGTAGAGGCCGGCGCTTCGGGCCTCCCGGGTGACGGCGATGGAATTGTACCACCCTGGGGTGGCGCAACGGCCCTCTTCGGAAGGCCGTTCGTAGAAGATGCCCAGGGTGTCGGCCCCGGATCCGAAGGCGGCTGTGATCCTGGAGGCGAGCCCGTACCCGGTGGACGCGCCGATCACCAACACCTTCTTGGGGCCTCCCCGAATCGGACCCCGCGCCTTCACGACGTCAATCCATTCGCGGACGTGCGCGGCGCAGCCGGCCGGATGGGCGGTGATGCAGACAAAGCCTCGAATCCTGGGCTTGATGATCATGCGCTTAAGACTTTCTCCCGCCCCGCGAAGAGACAAGTTCCAAGTGCCGTGGGTACCAAGTGCTACTGGTCTGGGTGCATTTGATTCCGGATGGGTCCTCTCCGGTCGCTTTTCGTTCGCAAAGCCTCACACAGTCGACCT
>CAZGOX010000316.1:0-3146 GCA_964527955.1 uncultured Opitutaceae bacterium
CTCCAATACTCCTTTGTCCGCGGGTCGACCTTCCGGCGGCGAAGCGGTATCCTGTCCCGCTGGTCGTTGTTTGCGAGCCGCAGCCCGGCGAGCCGCCTCCCGAGCCCCACATTGAAGTCCCCTGTGAGCCCGGGTCTTGCCCAAGCCCGGGACATTCCAATCGCATGCCCGTGGGTCAACACGTGCCCGAGCTGCATATCCCCAACCTCCATCTGCCTTGGCCGGTCAAACCCGGAAAAGATTGTCCAAAGGTCTGCCTCGGCCTCGATCCCCTCCTCGGGAAGCTCACGAACCTCATTCGTCCCGTTGACGGTGATCCATCCCGGCCCGGAGGCCTTGATCTTGCGGATGAGCAGTATGACCTGGTCCCGGAGCGACTCCCAGGGGGTGATTTCAAATCGGTCCAGGGCTTTCACGACATAGGCCGAATAGATTACGTCGTGCCCGATCTCCCTTGGACCTCGCGCATTTGGGGTCAATTCGGCGACGAGGCTCGCCACAAACTGCTCCCGCTCCAGGCGCGGCGATCCTGTGGAGCCTTTCCGCGGAGCTCCCGGTCCAGCGCCCAAAAGTCCATCAAGCAAGCTTCGCGCGAGGGCTTTTGCCCCCTCGTCGAGCAGGTTGTCCTCAAGAAGTAGGGCGCCTGCAATCAGTGCACAGCCCCGATGCGCATCCCAGATCCCCGTTTCTGCGGAGGATTCGATCTGTTCCAGCGCCTTGGCAACGAGGTCCCTCATAATGACGAGTCTAACCCGGATGCTTCATGAAGCGGTCTTTTGGGGATGACAATCGAAGGCTTGAACAGGTTTCCGCGTTGGCAGGCTGGGTTCCGGGCAAACGCGGCCGGATTCTATATATAAGAAGCGAAGCTCCCCCCTTGCCTCCATTGCGCTGGGTTCAGGTTTCACGGCGGAGCGGGGCAACGGGCGGCACAGTCGTTTTACGTTTCACACCATCGACGACACCAAACTGCACGTCTCTTGGCGGCCACCGCGTCCTCTGCATGACAGGAGAGCCGCGAGTGTTCCGATCGCTCAAGAATGGTTGGGTTGGACCTTTTCCGCCTGTTTCTTGATATCGGGGGCCGGACCTAAGGTTATTGTCAATGTGCTGGCAGGGGCTACTAGCACGCTCGACATATATTCCCTCACCGAAATTATTCCGGCCGACGTGCCATTTGGCGTTACCGTGATGGTGTTGGTCGTCGACGAGCCTGACCAGCCTGGTGGCGGGACCCATTGATACGTGCAATTGGTCGGCGTCCCCAGCAGGGGCGCCGTCGTATAGGTCAGCGGTGCGTTCGAATAATGCGGGGTGGAATGCTGGCCTATGATGGCACCCTGCCCTGGCAAGGTAACCTTGACCGGATAATCGGCAGTCGACGATGAACCTCCGGATGAGCTTACGGTGCACCTTACGTGACCGATGATTCCAGCTGCCAGTGCACTTGTGGGCAACGCAGCCGGCCATAGAATGGACGCCGGATTGAGGTGCCACGAAATTACAGCCGAGGAATTGGCTTCACCAATCGTCGAACTCCAGCTGTAGGTGCTCGCGAACGAGTTGTTGCACGGATCGCATACGAGATAGGAATATTGCTGGCCGGCATTCACCGTTTGGGGGCCGGTCATGAACGCATAGCGCTCGATGGTGAGCGTTAGGGAGGCTGGCACAGAGTTATTATTGGCGTCGATGATGGAATAGTTTGCGGTCAAATCGATGCCGCATGTCGTGGGAAACTGACGGTTGGCCTTTATCGTGCAATTGACCATTGCATGACTGAGAATGACCGCATCCGAACTGATCGTCCAGTTAACCGGAGCACTATTATCGAGGTTTGGATCGATCAAAGTATAAGGGGTGCTTACATCTGGATCGACCGCGGCGGCCCCGTAAATCTGAACCTGTGCAAAGGCGGCTGTAGCGGTGAACAGTAGCCAGGGGATAACGAAATATATATTTCTCATCGGGGGTATGGAGTTCTTGGCCGGTGGCCGGGCCTTGATGTCATGCTGACGTCTTTAGTGACAATCAAGCACCAAGCAGTTGAAGGCTTGAACGGGTTGCTGCGTTGCCAGGCTGGTTTCCGGGCAAAAGCGGCCGGATTCTATATGGGACGCGACACTGCTTGCTACCCAGCGCGCAGCACCATCACGCGATGCCTTTTTCACGAAATATTCAGGCTAGACAGAGCCTGCCTCGTTCAAGAACTTTCCGACGTCCGCTGCATAGGTGGACTTGCTGGCCCAACCCGTCCGCTCGCGGATGAGCCGGCTGCCCACAGGCTGATTGGCCGAGGCCACCTCGAATTCCTCCTTGGAAAGCTCGCTTGCAACCGCCTCCCGAGTCCTTGGCGAAAACGGGACATGGAGGGCCCTTGCCACAAGGCCGTAGAGGTTGAGTCGTGAAACCGGGGCAGGCTCGGCAACCATGAAGAGCCGCTCGGCAAACGTGCCCTCCAAGAGGGCAAGATAGGCCCTCGCCAGGTCTGTCCGCTCAATCACAGAGCATTCAATGGAGGGATCATCGATCACGACGGCCGAGCCCTTGAGAACTGCGTCCCTAATGCCCAGCAGCGGCCCTTGTGACCCGTAGACGATGCTGGGCAGGCACAACTGGACCCACGGAAACCTATTCGACCGGTTGAGATGGTCCAGGATTGTCAGACTCGGCCGGGAGTATGCGAGGGGTCTCAAGGTCGATCGCTCGTTGATCAAGGCCCCCTCGGCCTGGTTTCCGTAGACCCAGACGCCGCCCGTATGGATCATCCTCCTGGTACGGCTGCCGCAAAGGGCCTCGAGTTTCTGAATGTACGCCACGCCAAAATGCATCCAGGTTTCCGACTCCTCATACCTGGGCTGCGCGCAGTCGACGATGAAATCGAAGTCCAGGGAGGAGAGCGGGCCGACGAAGTCATCCTTGGCGAGGTCGAAGACATGCTCGATCCATCGTCCCGCAACTGAATGGGGCCGCCTCACGATGGTGTGAACCTCGAAACGCGGGTCCGACACCAGCAGCTCCAAGACAGCACTTCCGACGGTGCCAGTGCATCCGGTCAAAAGTACGCGAAATAGGGGACCGGAATTCATACTCGGGCAGACACAGGGAACGGCGGACTATGCGGTGTCGGCAAGTTCTGATCTCAA
>CAZGOX010000317.1:0-3146 GCA_964527955.1 uncultured Opitutaceae bacterium
CTGCGCGCGCGCCGTGATCACGTCGCTCTTGGAATTCAAGCCGAGCTTGTAGCCCTTCTCCGTGTCGTCGACGGTCGAATTGCGAAGTTCGAGAAAGGTCCGCGCGATCCGCAGGCCGTCGTGGGCGTACAGGAGGTTGCTGTAGGCATCGATGACGTTCGTCACGGTGGTCATCGCCGACTGCCGGTACTCCCATTCGGAGATCGAGCGGTTGGCCCTTGCAATCCTGACACCGGCGAGGTTCGCGCCGAAGCCGAAGCCGCGCAGCAGGGGCTGCGTGACCTGGAAGCCCCCGATGGTGTAGTAGTTTGGGGCGAAGCCGCTGTAGAGGTCGCCCTGGTTCTGGGCCGTTCCCGTCACCGAGTACGTGAGTCCCCAGGGCGCCAGGCCCTGGATCCCCAGGCTGTAGGAATTGGTCTTGAACTCGTCCAGTGAGTACTGGCCGAGCGCATACTCGTACGGCGAGCGCGAGTCAGAGTAACTGCGGTCAAAGACGAGCGACGGGTCGAAGACGCCAACCGCCGAGAGCCAGTTGGCATGCGCGATGCCGCGGCTGTAGGAGACCACCTTGAGGCCCTTGTTGTTTGCGAGGGCGAGGCGGATCGCGTCGTCGAGCCTGAGCGTCGGCTCGGCGACCTGCGCGGGCAACGCCGCCGCCAGGGTGGCTGCCAGGGCCAGCGTGAGAAGGGCGCGTGCGGGGGTCATTTCAGGATCACCCCGTCCGCAAGCCTCACGATCCTGCTCCCGTAGGCTGCGTTCGCGTCGGAGTGGGTGACCTGGATGATGGTGACGCCATCGTCCCGGTTCAGGCGCGTGAAGAGCTCCATGATTTCGCGCCCCTGGTCTGAGTGGAGGTTGCCGGTCGGCTCGTCCGCGAGGATTACCTCCGGCTTTGCAACCAGCGCCCTGGCGACGCCGACCAGCTGCTGCTGGCCGCCGGAGAGCTGGGCAGGGTAGAGGTCCTTCTTTCCGACGATGTGGAACCGGTCGAGCGTGTCGCACACGATGCTCTCCCGGTCCTTCTTGGGAACATCGCGGTACGAAAGCGGGATCTCCAGGTTCTCGTAGACGGTCAGGTCGTCCAGCAGGTGGTAGCTCTGGAAGACAAACCCCATTTTCTTCTTTTGGAGTTCAAAACGATGCTTCTTGTCCAGCTGGTGCACAGCCTGGTCACCGAAATGGAATTCGCCGGTCCAGGCCGAATCGTGCAATCCCAGGATGTGCAGGAGGGTCGATTTCCCGGAGCCGGAGGGCCCCATGATGGAGACAAAATCGCCCTGCTCGACCCGCAGTTCGATTCCGCGCAAGGCGTAGAAGGGTCCTCCCTTGAGCGGATAGACGCGGCTGATGTTGTTTAGCTGGATCATTGGACCTCTCATTCGCATATGACGTGCCAGACTCCTGAGGATAGTGTTATATGCTGATAACCAATTGATTCCAAGCCATGTCATGCCGTTCTGCGGGAGGCAAAAAGCCCGGAAGCGAAACCAATCCATCCCAAAAATGGGACGCACCCGTTCCCCAATGTCCCCAGCCAGGCCGAGTCCCACAAGCGGGATGACGGGATTCCAAT
The DNA here is from genome assembly GCA_964527955.1 of uncultured Opitutaceae bacterium. GTDB lineage: Bacteria > Verrucomicrobiota > Verrucomicrobiia > Opitutales > Opitutaceae > Palsa-1447. Next base: position 1,574 of record CAZGOX010000317.1, read on the forward strand.
AGCGGGCACCGAGAAGCAGGTCCTAGCCTCTGCAGATTCTGCAACACGCTGTTAGTTAATAGATAAAAAAACTGCAACAAGGTGGCATGTCGATTGCATAGCAAGTCCATCCCCCTGCACCATGTTCTCCGACCTACGAATCGCGATCCGCAGACTGCTGAAGACCCCCGGCTTTACCTCGACCGCGCTGGCAACGCTCGCCCTCTGTATAGGCGCCAACCTGGCGATCTACGCCGTGGTCGACGCGATACTCCTGCACTCGCTGCCTTTCCCGGACTCCGAAAGGCTGGTCGTCATTTATAACAGTTATCCCGGGGCGGGGGTCGACCGCGCCGCAGCGTCCGTCCCGAACTACTACGACCGGCGGAACTCGATCAAGGCCTTCTCGTCGCTTGCAATTGACGGCGACGGCAGCCTGCTTGTCGGTGGTTCAGAGTCCCCGACCCGGGTCGCCATGGCCCGGGTGTCCCCGGAGTTTTTCTCGACCCTCGGCGTCCCCCTCGCAATGGGACGGGCATTCACGGATGACCAGCTCAGCTATGGCACGGACGAAGTCGCGATTCTCACGGACGGGTACTGGCGCAATCATTTTGCCGCGGATCCCCATGTGATCGGGCGCACCTTCATCAACGATGGGATCACGATCAAGGTGATCGGAGTGCTTCCGCGTAGATTTCACTACCTCTCGAGCCATGCGGAGTTTTATCGCCCCTCGTCCCACGCCCCGGTGGACCGCCAGCCGACCAGCCGCCATTCCAACAACTGGGAGATGGTCGCCCGCCTGGCGCCAGGCGTCACGGTCGCACAGGCGCAGGCACAGATGGACGCCTTCAATGTCGAGCAGGCGAAGACCGATCCCTTTGCGCAGATCATCAAGGGCGCGGGATTTCACACGGTCGTCGCCCCGTTGCGCGAGGACCATGTCCGCGCCGTCAAGCCGACGCTGGTACTTCTCCAGTTTGGCGGGCTTTTCCTGCTCCTCATCGGGGCAGTCAACCTGGCGAACCTGCTCCTGATCCGTGCAAGCAGCCGCTCGAAGGAGGTGGCCGTCCGCCAGGCGCTGGGGGCCAGCGGTACCCGCATAGCGCGCGACGTCCTCTCCGAAACCCTTCTCCTCGCCCTCGGAGGCGGCTTTCTCGGCGTGCTGATCGGCGCATTTGGGATCCGACTCTTCGGCGCCCTCGGGATCAATCAACTGCCGCTGGGAGCCTTTGTGACCATGGATGGCCGCGTCGCGTCCGTGGCCTTGGCGGGCTCGGTCGTCGTCGGGCTGCTGCTCGCCGGGCCGATCATCTGGTTCAACGGCCGCATGAAGCTCGCGCAGGGCCTGCACTCCGAGGGGCGGAGCGGCACTGCGGGGCGCGCGGCCCAGCGCCTCCGGCACGGCTTCATCGTGACCCAGATTGCCCTGGCGTTTGTCCTCCTCGCGGGCTCGGGGCTGCTCGGCCTGAGCCTGAAGCGGGTGCTCGAAAGCCCGGTTGGGTTCAACCCCAACAGCGTCCTGACGGGACGGATCGGGCTCCCGTGGAAGAACTACAAGGACGACGCTTCCCATCGGGCCTTTGTGGAGCGG
>CAZGOX010000318.1:0-1664 GCA_964527955.1 uncultured Opitutaceae bacterium
CAGGAGCCATCCCTCCAGTTCGCATGCTTCGAAGAGCGTTTTTTCAAAGGCTTCAGCGGCTCCAGGGGCCTCAAAGACGTTTCGGCGGTAGTTACCCCGATTGATTACGTGGTAGATGGCGCCATCAAATTCAATTCTGGGCTTACGCGGCACGACCCTCTATTATGGCAAGTCCTAGGGTCCCTGACCTTCAACAAGATCCGGAGTTGAGCCAGCTTTTCGATGCCAGAGTCCAATTGGGATAAACCCGCCCAGGAATTAACAACTAACAGTGCGACCCCTTGGATCGGTCCTCTTACTATTAGTAGGTGCTCCTAGGATTTGTTTAAATCAAAATGAATTCACATACTACACAACTTCTGACCGATCTGCTGCTCTGCACATTCTCGTCGGCAGCGGTGCTAACTTGGCTTCTCGGTCGAGAGGTTGATGCTGAGTCAATGAAAAGCCGCCGTGGGGATTCTATAAGGAGGCCAGCAGGCTGGCTGCCGAGGGAGTGTTATACAGAAAAAGGAAGGAGCATTTTTAAATGGAGGATGCTGCTGCTAATTCTCAGCGGCGCTATTATGACTTTGTTTATTCTGCAGGAATACCTTCCGAAGGTAGTTAGGCCCGGAATGTAGAAACGAATGGTGATGAGATGACCTCATGAAGACAGTCATAAGTGATCTAGCATTGGTTGTGTTTGGCGTTGGGGTGTTTGTTTCGGCCATCCTGTCGGTGATTCTGCGGCGGTATTTGGATATCGATAGGATGGAAGTCCGGGAGATGGTATTGAAGAGAAGGGCACCTGTGATATTTAAAAAAGAATGGTTTACCGCGATGGGTAAGATGGTATTGGTCGTGAAGAGAGTGGCATTAATTGCGGCCATTGTGTCGTTTGCAGTCTTAATTGCAGTTCGTTGTGTTTGGAAATAGGACCGAATGGTAGCGGCGCCCAATGGAGGATATCCTCGGGTCGCCTTAGCCCGCGAGAAATGTTCCGGGACACGACGACCAAACGACGACCGACTTGAATCTCACTCGGAGCGGTCGACTCCCTCCGGGTGTACCAAGACTTATCAGACGCCTGCGGTCGCGTCACCCTGCGGAGGTTGAACGCATGCTTTCAGCCATCCTCTTCCGGCTGCCCTGGACCCGGGCAATGATTTTCCCCAGTGAGCAGGCAAGCGCGACGCGCTTAGCCGGTGTGAGTCGGGCAACCCGGTGCAGTTGGACCAGCTCTGCATCCTCGTAGGAGCCAATCGGGGGCTTCTTGGTGGGTGCTGGCATGGGTCTGGTTTGGACGCGGAAGCCCGTCAGGTCAAATCGGGAAGTCATGCCCAGGTTCCAGGCTTTGCCTGGCGAGCTCGAGGTTCCGGATGTCTTCAATGTCCTTTGGCCGATTGGCGTTCCTCTTCATGATGAGGAGTGTTTCGTATCGAACGACCGGAGTCTCGATGCCCGGGATGAGCTCGAGCCGCGGGGCTGCGGCGAATTCTTGGGCAAAGTTGAATGGTTCCCGGATGAATAGGTCTATGGCGGTTTCTTCGTGCCTTGGAGACACGAGTTGAAAGACGAGCATGCCCTTATCCTTGCGCCATGAGTCGCGTGATTGCGCGCTGGCAAAGTCGGAGGCATTGACCGGGGCCCGCGGGCGGTAGCCGAGCGTGCCGAGGGCATCG
>CAZGOX010000318.1:1764-3134 GCA_964527955.1 uncultured Opitutaceae bacterium
CGCCAGCCCTCCAACGACAAGGTACCGCACCTCGGCCTTGTTCAGGGCTACGAAGATGTCGGTCAGATGGGTTTCGAGCATTTTGCCGGGCTCCAAGACGGAGATTGTTGCGGCGCGGTAATCAGATGATCCGCGCGTCGAGCGGCTTGGGTGTAGGACCTTCTGGGACCCGATTCCAGTTCCAATCTGGGTTATGGACCAGTCGTCGGTTCGACATTGAAACCGTCGACCACAGTGTGCGGGTCTTCGCCCCGGGTATCGGACTGCTCCAACTCAGTGCGGATGCGGCGGGTTTCGCCGGGCAGGAGGGTCAGGTAGTTGTCGTCGTACAGGGCGGGCAGGATGCGGTCGCCGGACTTCTCTCGCACTGCCTTCAGGTGGACCATCAGGGCTGGTGTGGTCGAGGTGTTGGTGAGATCGGTCGTCAGGACCCACTTGCTCCCGTCCTTGGTGGCCTCTGTGACGCTGCGCACGGCCGCCTTCGGCCACGAGCGGATTGCCCGGTAGTCGTAGGCAGGGTAGGCGGGGATGTGGATCGGGCCGTAGGAAAGGCCAGGCACCGTGTAGGTCGCCAGGCTTCGCATGTAGGTGTTCCGCGAAACGATCTTCCCGTTTTCCGTCAGCTCGAGCCGCACGAAGTGGACCGGCGACAGTCCGGTTGCAGGGAAGGCGAGCTTGATGGGCGTCCGGTCGCTGTCCTCAGGGCTGTCGACCGTCGCGGACTGGGTCCACTGCACCGATCCATCCGCGTTCAGAATGGATGCCTTGACCAACAGGCCGGTGCGGTCGCCGGCGCTGTAGTTGGCGACCTCGACCGTGTCGTCCTTGGCGTTCCACTGGACGTGCAGGGGTTCGCAACCCTTCTTCGACCCGAAGTAGCCGGCGGTCGGGTCGAAGTAGTAGTCGTAGGTCTGCCAGACAAACGAGGGCCAGCAGGGGTGGCTCATCCAAAGGAGGACCCCCATCCGGCGTTTGCTCTGGGCCTCGAACATCGCGCGGTAGCCGTCGTAGTTCGTGAACTGGGCAAGCTCCACCCAACCAGCGGCGTTCGTGGCGCCGCCGTAGGCCTTGTCTATCGTGTCCCGAAGCGAGGCTCCCCCCTGGGCCCCGCGGGTCGTGAAGTCGTGCAGCCCCCAGACGCCGTTCTGCGGCCACTGGTCGGCCTCGGGCATCATCTGCCGGAGGCTGTCCATCCCCACGATGTTCGGCATGCCCAGCTCGCTGTGCAGCTTGGGGGTCGCGCGCTGGTCGAAGTAAAAGGCGATCGGCATCATGCGGTAGGGCCCGCCCCCGCTTACGAGGCCTGAGGCTGAATTCGGGATGTAACGGACCCCCGGGTGCAGCGTACCCACAAGCTTCCGCAGGCCCTC
>CAZGOX010000319.1:0-1257 GCA_964527955.1 uncultured Opitutaceae bacterium
GTAAAGAGCCAGATCCCCAGACCGAACATCAGCGCGTTCGGCACCCACAGCAGGAGGTCGGGCCGGTACTCGGGGTGATGGTCGAGCCAGCCGATCGCGACCGTCGAGAAGTAGTACCCGAGCGCCAGCAGCACCGCCAGGCCCAGGTGCGCGCTCGTCTCCTTGCGCGATACCTTTATTCCCAGCGGGACCCCCAGGACCGCGAAGGAGAGAACGGCGAAGGCCCCGTTGAACTTCCCCTGCACGGTGGACGCCACCTTCATCTCGGCCCTCGCATGCTCCTTCTCGTCGGCCGCCGCGACCTTCTGGCGGGCCAGCCGCGCCTCCTCCTCCTGGAGCTCCCCGTAGGTCATCCAGTCCAGCTTCTGCCTGCCTACCTGGCGGCCGAAGATCTGGTTCAGCGACAGCCGGATCGGGTCGGACTGCTCGAACGAGGCGACCCTGGGCGCCAGCGCAAAACTCTCCGGGGCCTTTTCGTCCATGCTCTCCACCTCCGCGTGCGAAAGGGTCACGATGAAGTCGTTTGCCACGGCGTCGTAGTCGACCCGGCCCGACTCGGCCCTCGCAAAGCGCGTCACCCGGCGCTGGGCGTCCAGCTGCCAAAGCCAGAAGTCCTTGAATTCCGAGCCGCGCTTCTCCCCGACATAGACGACGTAGCCCGGGAAGTCCCGGATGAAGGTCCGCGGCACGATGAAGCTCAATGGATTGGTGTGCTCGGCCTGGATCAGCTCCGCATCGTAGACCACCCTCGCGTGCGGCATCAGCTCGAAGTTCACGTCCAGGTCCGCCGCGGCCCCGAGGAGCCCGAGGAAGATCACCGGGCGGGCGATCCGGGTGAAGCTGACGCCCGTCGAGCGCATGGCCGTCACCTCGTTGTCCGCCGAGAGCCTTCCCAGCGTCAGCAGCACCCCCAGGAGGATTCCCATCGGCAACGCGTAGGAGACGACGAAGGGCACCAGGAGCAGCAGGAGCTGCGCAAACGCCCCGATGCTGATCTGGCCCTCCATCACCGGGCCGATCAGGTCCCGCGCCGCGTTCACGAGGATCAGCAGGAAGGCGAACAGCCCGGCCGCAGCCAGGCAGGTGAACAGCACGCTCTTCAGGATATAGCGGTCGAGGAGGGACATCCGTATGGGGGACTATAGTGGGGAAGGGGTCGCGGGGGGGTTTTTTTTTAAATATGGGGGTTTTTAAAAAAAAAAAGCCAACCCCACCCAAAAATAATAAAAGGGAAAAGTGAAGACGGGGACGGGTGGG
>CAZGOX010000319.1:1267-3129 GCA_964527955.1 uncultured Opitutaceae bacterium
CCTTTTTCTTTATTTCGGGGTTGTTGTGGTCTTTGTTTGTGTGTTTCTTGGGGGGGCTGGGGGCCCGCTTTTTTACCCCAACCCCCCCCCCCACCCACCCCCCCCCCCCCGCGACCCCTTCCGTAAAGATTGCCTCGGCACTTTGACCGCGCGATCCTGTCAGAGATCCGCTTTCGCGCCCATGACCCTTTTCCGCCTCGCCCTTTTCCTCGCGGCCGTCGCGCTTCTGCCGACCCTGAGAGCCGACAAAACCGGTGAGACGAACACCGAACCGACCGGCGAGACGATGGCCGACCATGAGTTCCGGCAGATCTCGCAGCGCCAGGTCACGCTCCTGGCCGAAGCTGCGAAGGAGGGGGACAAGGTCGACGTCGAGGCCCTGCGGCTCCAGTCGCAGTCGCTGGTCGACGAGTGGGAGCGCTTCCTGGAGGCCAACCCGAAGTACGCGATGGGCTGGGCGGCCTATGGCTACCTCCTGTGGAAGATGGACATGCGCAAGGAGGCCGTGGCTCTCTTCATGAAGGCGAACACGATCGATCCCAACATCGCGCTCGTGAAAAACGAGATTGGGAACTACCTCGCCGAGGAGGACAAGCCGCTGGACGCCGTCAACTACTACATGGCCGCGATCAAGCTCCAGCCCAACGAGCCCGTCTACCACTACCAGTTAGGGACGCTGCTCTACGAGTGCCGCGATGAATTCGTGAGGAGCGGCGAATGGACCCGCGACGCGATCGACAATGCGATGCAAGAGGCGTTCCGGCACGCCACCGAGCTCGCCCCCGACCGAATCGAGTTCACCCATCGGTACGCGGAATCGTTCGCCGACATGCCCAACCCCGACTGGGACGCGGCGATCAAGGTCTGGGGCAGGGTCGAGATTCAGGCCCGGACCCCCCTGGAAAGGCAGGAGGCCCGCCTCCAGGCCGCCAACCTCATGATCAAGCAGGGCAATTTCGATGCGGCAAAGGTGCTGATTTCGACCGTCACGGAACCCGGGCTCCAGGAGCCGAAGCAGAAGCTGGTTGCACTGATGGCCGAAATTCCGAAAAAGTAGCGGAGAAGGGGTCGCGCTGCGACCCCTTCCTGAACCCATGGACATCGACCTCAACCTGGTGCGCGGCGGCATGATCATGTTTCTGCTGCTCCTCGCGAGCCTGACGATCCACGAGTGGGCGCACGCCTTCACCGCCGACAGGCTGGGGGACGACACGCCCCGGATGCAGGGCCGCGTCACCCTCAATCCCGCCTCCCACATCGACATCATCGGGACGATCGTGATCCCGCTGATCAACATCTTCGTGTTCCGGAGCACCTACGCGATTTTCGGCTGGGGCAAGCCCGTCATGACCCGCGCCGGCAATTTCAAGCACCCCCGGCGGGACGAGATTCTCACCTGCCTTGCGGGCCCGGGATCGAACCTCATCCTCGCGCTCCTCGGGGTCCTGGCCGGCGCGGCCGTGGTTTCGCGGCAGCCGATGCTGGGCGAGCTGTTTTTCCGGCTGATCGTGATGAACGTCGGCCTGGCCCTGTTCAACCTGCTGCCGGTGCCGCCCCTCGACGGCGGATACCTCGTCAAGCACTTCACGGGCATGACGGAGGAGGCCTTCCTGACGATGTCCCGGTGGAGCGGGATGATCATGCTCTTCGCCTTCTTCATCCCCGTTGTCCGCGAGGCCTTCGGGCTGGTCTTCAGCCTCGCCTGCCTGCCCTACGCCTCCCTGTGCGCCTGGATCAACCCGGTGGCCGCGCGCATCATGTTTGGCTAGTGCGATGCTTAGAAAGGTAGGGACGGGCGGCCCGCCCGTCCGGGCAAACTTCAGGGCCATTCGTAAGCCCGGACGCGCGAGCCGCGCGTCCCT
>CAZGOX010000320.1:0-3129 GCA_964527955.1 uncultured Opitutaceae bacterium
CGCGCCGGCGACGGGAATGACGGCGCCGACTTCTGGCGCGGCGAGCGTCGTGTAGGTGCCCGTGCCGACGGCGAACACGTCGAGGCCGCTTGGGCTCGACTGGGTCGACCCGGCGTCGAGGTTGAAGACCGCGAAGGTGAGCGTGTTTACCCCCAGCACCAGTCCATTGGCCGTGGTAAGCGAGAATGCCGCGCCGGCCGAGTAGAGATTGAGGCTCGTCAGCGCCACTTCCCTGGCGCTGTCACCGTTGAGGTAAATGTCCACGTAGTCGTCGGCCGCCAGCGAGCCCGCAATGCTGATCGTCGAGAGCACGAAGTTCGTCGGCACCGTGAACACGATCTGGTAGTCGTACTGCACCCCCGAACCATTGGTCGCCGACCCAGTCTTCACGGTGGCCGGGAACCAGTACTCGGGGTTTCCGGAATATGGGCTATAGGTCCCGCCTGGAGGCTCGATCCAGTCGGCGCCGTTCACGGTGGCGTGCCAGCCGAGGGCCGTGTTGGTGACCTCGGCAGCCCCCTGGTACTTGGTGTAGCCTGAAACAAATGTTGAAACCTTGATCACTGAATAGTGCGGATCCACAACTCCCTCGCTCGTGCTGGTCGCCTCAATCGTGCCTATCTCGTTTCCGTTGGCCGCGAATCCTGTCGGGTAAAGGCCGGGGAAGAGAGGGGAGTAGTTGATGATCTGCGCGCGTGCGACCGACCCCAAGGCGAGGAGCGCGGCGGCGGCCAAGGCAGGCCTGATCGCACGTTGGGCGGTCTTCATGAACAGCTTGAAAGGAAACAGATTGTGGAAGGTGACAAGCACTATTGCCCTTTTCGAACCAGGGCGCCATTGGTGAAACTACGTAGTCGCTTCTCGTTTCCAACGCGCCAAGTGCCTGTAGGCTTCCCTCACTCGATGCCGATTGCCGATACCCCCGCTTCCTCGGAAGTCGATGTCTCGTCCTGGAGCGGGCGCCACGCGATCGCGGCGGGGTTGCTGCTGTTTCTCACGGCGGTGGTGACGTACATCCCGGCCATGGGCGCCGGGTTCGTCTGGGACGATGAACTGGAGGTCGTTGGGAACCAGGTGCTGCAGTCGCCGGACCAGCTCGCGGAAGTTTGGTTGAGGGGGGACACGGCCGACTATTATCCGCTGAAATCGACCGTCCAGTGGGTGGGCTGGCGGCTCTGGGGGGCGGACCCGGTGGGTTATCATCTTGTCAACATAGGGTTACACGGCCTCGGAGCCTTGCTGCTGTGGCGCTGGCTGAGGAGGATTCGGGTGCCTGGGGCGTGGCTGGCCGGGCTCGTGTTTGCGGTTCATCCCGTCGCCGTCGAGTCGGTGGCCTGGATCTCCGAGCTCAAGAACACGCTCTCGCTTGTTTTTTTCCTGCTCACGCTGCTCGCGTTCTCGAGGTACGAGTCCCGGCCCTCGGGACGGACCTTTGCGGCCGCGCTGGTCGCCTTTGCCGCGGCTCTTCTCAGCAAGACGTCCGTCGTTCCCCTTCCCTTGGTGCTGCTGATCGCGGCGTACTGGCAGCGGGGCTCGATCACGCGCAGGGACGTCCTGCGGACCCTGCCGTTCTTCTTCCTCGCCGCGGCCTTTGCCCTGTTGACCGTCGTCCTGCAGTACCATCGCGCGATCGGCCCCGACCTGGTTTCGTCCACGCCGCCGGGAGGATGGGCGTCCCGGCTTGCCACGGCCGGCCTGGCATTGGGCTTCTACCTCTTCCACGCAGTGGCGCCCATTGGCTTGATCATGATCTACCCGCAGTGGCACCTGCGCTCGCCGGTTCCCTGGAACTATGTGCCCTGGCTCGGCTTTGCCGCGATCTTTGCGATCTGCTGGCGGAATCGCGCAATCCTGGGAAGGGGCCCGATCTGCGCCCTGGCCTACTTTGTGGCCATGCTCCTGCCGGTGCTCGGGTTCTTCAAGATGTCCTACATGTGGCACAGTCTGGTCGCCGATCACTTTGAGTATCTGGCGATCATCGGCGTCATCGCACTTGAGACGGGGACCTTGGCGAGATGGGCGGGGCGAAGGCCCTCTTTTCGGCCGGCGATGGCCGGTCTGGCGGCACTGGTGGTTCTTGCCTTCGCGGCCATGAGCTGGACGCATGAGCGGACCTTCGGCGACGAGGAGGTGCTGTGGCGCGACACCCTGGCGGCGAACCCAAACGCATGGGCCGCCCACGACCGACTCGGGGCGCTCCTGCTTGCGAAGGGTCGCGATGCCGAGGGCCTCCTCCACTTTGGGCTGGCGGTGCAGGTCGAGCCGACCCAGGCGATGGCGCGCGCCAATTACGGCTACGCGCTCAGCCGCATTGGCCGGCAGAACGAGGCGATCGAGGAGTACAAGATCGGCCTCGGCCTCGAGGACACCCCGCTGCTGCACACCGTGCTGGCGCTGGCCTACGCGAACACTGATCGCTACGACGAGAGCATCGGCGAGTGCCGCCGGGCGCTCCAGATCGACCCATCCGACCCCCAGGCCTACTGCGCGCTTGGCTATGCCTATCAGAGGAAGGGAGACCTGAATGCAGCCATTGGGAATCTGAACCGGGCGCTGGAGCTTCAGCCCGATCTCCAGGAAGGGCGGATTCTGCTCGCCCGCATCTTCATGGATCTCAAGCGAAACGATGAGGCCCTTGCCGAGCTCCGGGAGGTGACCCGGAACCAGCCAAAGGCCGCCTGGGCGCACACCCTGATGGGGACCCTGTTGCTGCAAAAAGGCAGGACGGACGAGGCCATCCTCCACATTCGCAGGGCCCTGGAGCTCAACCCCGGAGACGGGGAGGCGGCGGCGCTGCTCGCCAGGGCGGCGACCGGGGCGGGGAAGGCCGGGGGTCCGAAGTGACAACGATGGACGAGACAGGAAAGCTGCAGCGTGAACCTACGGCATGGGCACTCCGGTGCCCGGTGCTGGCCGGGGCCGTCCTATTCCTGGCGGCGGTCGCGGCCTACTTTCCCGCCATGCGGGGCGGATTCCTTTGGGACGACGACCTCGAGATCGTGCAGAATGGATTGCTGCGCACAGGGCACGGGCTCTGGCTTCTCTGGTTCCGCGGGGTCGCCCCGGATTACCTGCCGCTGAAGTCGACGGTCCAGTGGGTGGGATGGCAGCTTTGGGGATCCAGCCCCC
>CAZGOX010000321.1:0-3119 GCA_964527955.1 uncultured Opitutaceae bacterium
GACAGGCCGGTCAAACTGGCCAGCAGCTGGCTGGTTTGAACGTTCTTTGTGCTCAAGTCGCCGGTGGCGCCAGCCCCGGTCACGGTGAAGGTTTCGCCGGCCACGCCGGTCGCCGTCAGCAGGCTCCCGGCGAAGAGCGTGGTGCCGTCGTAGACCCTCGTTCCAGTAAGGGTCAGGTTGGCCTTTGTCACGCTGACCGACGAACCAGTCAGCGAAAGGCCATTGTAGTTTGTGGAGATTGCGGCGCCCGTGTTGCCACTGCCCAAGGTCAACCCAGTGAGGCTGCTCAGGGGCTGGTTGCTCTGCACGTTCTTGCTGGCCAGGTTGCTCACGGCGCCCGCGCCGGTGAGCGAGAACGTCTCCCCGTGCACGCCCGTCGCAGTCAAATTGGCGCCGGCATAGGCGGTGGTGCCGTTGTAGACCTCCGTGCCGCTCAGGACCAGGTTGGCCTTGTTGACGGTGAGGCTGCCTGAAACATAGGTGATGATGTACCCCTGCTGGTTTGAGTACTGGCCCTGCGGCGTCAGGACATAGCTGCCGACGTTGACCGCGCCCTGCGAAGTGCCGCCGTAGCCGATGCTCCCGAGGAGCAAGCTGTTGTCGGGGCAATAGAGGTAGTTCACCCCGTTGCCGCCGGAGTACGCCAGCCCATTGTAGGTCTTGGAGTCGTCGTTGGCCGTAATCGTGATGGGCTTCATGAACGCCCGCAGCAGGGGATCGGTGTTCCCTTCATACATCACCCAGGTCGCCCCGAAGTCCCATCCGGGATTTGCGTTGCCGTTGGCGGCCGTGTCCGACGTGAAATCGAGCTGCTGCTTCATCTGCGCGGACGTCATGCCCACGGCGCCGGCGGTCTCGCCTGGGTCTGCATCGCTGCCGATGCCGGTCGCCTTGACGGTTTGGTCCCAGAAGCTGCCGCTGATCGCCCCAACGTTGTTTCCCACGAGTTCGCCGACGCGCGTCGTTCCGCTTACCGTGCTGGCGCTATAGGCGTTGCTGATGCTTCCGGCCCCCCCGTTGTAGCCCACCAGGCCGCCGACGTCGGTCGTACCGGTCACCGTGATGCCGTCGGTGTAACTGTTCGCGACCGAGGGGTCTTCCCCGGATTGGAAGTCGCTGAATCCCACCATGCCGCCAACCTCGGCGGAACCGGTAACCGTGCCCCCCTCGACATAGCAGTCACTCACCGTGCCGACGGCGTAGGTTCCGATCATGCCGCCGACGTTTGCATGGCCGGTGATGGAGGGATCGAGCAGCCCCAGATTGCTCACGGTTCCGAGTTCCTCCGAGGGGCCCACAAGGCCGCCCACGACGCCGAAGAGGCCAACCTCGTTGGTCGTCGGCAGATTGATGGTGAGATTGCTGATGTAATGGCCCGCGCCGTCGAATGTGCCCCCAAAGGGGGCGGCGTCCGTTCCAATCGGGATGAACCCCGACGGGCCCCAGACATCCGTGCCGTTCCCGGTGGACAGGGCCGGGATGTCATTTGCCAGGACATAGCTTGCGGTCGGCGCCATCTGCACCAGCTGCACCTGGTGCGCGCTCGTGATCGTGGTCGAGTACTCCGACGCCATCATGGGATAGGTCGCACCCGTCGCGCCGCCGGCGTTGTTGAAAGTCCCGTCGGCGTCCACCAGCACCCAGTTGTTGCCCGTCGCTCCGGGCGTGGTCGTGAAGTTGAAGGAGCCGAAGCTCGACGCCGTGCGCATCTGGGCCGACGTTAGGCCGATGGTGCCGGTCAGGTCGCCCCCGCCTACGCCGGCGGACTGGCCCGAGGTGGTCGTATTCCAGTAGATGTTGGTCACCGAGCTGAAGTTCGACACCCCCACCGCCCCTCCAACGGTCCCGGCGCCGCTCACGGCCCCTGTTTCGTAGACATTGTCGATCGTCCCCTCATAGACCCATCCGACAAAGCCGCCGATTTTATCCGTGCCACCGGTCACGTTGCCCGTCGAATAGCAGTTGGTGATGGGGCCGCTTACCGCGTACCCGGCAAAGCCGCCGGTCTGGCTGTTTCCCTGCACGTTTCCCGTCGAATAGTCATTGTAGACAGGGCCGTTCAATTCCCCGGCAAATCCGCCCACATAATAATTGCCACCCCCCTTCCCGGTCACGTTGCCTGTGGCATAGCTGTTGGTGATCGTGTAGTAGTTGTTGCAGCCGACCAACCCGCCCACAACTCCGTTTCCGGTCACGTCGCCGGTGGCGTAGCATCGGTCGATGTTGGCGTAATTGTTGCCAATGAGCCCGCCAATGAAGGAGCCGGAGTTGCCGGAGTCGGTGACATTGCCCGTTGTGTAGCAATCCGTGAGCGCGGCGATGCTGTGCGTGGCCGTGCCATCCTGCCCCACGATCCCTCCCATGTCGCCGGCCCCGGTGACGTTGCCCGAGACGTAGTCGTGATTGAAGCTGATGCCATTCGGGGCATAGCCCACCATGCCACCCACGAGATAGCTGCTGCTGTTCACGTCGCCGGTCACATAGCAATGGCTGATCGTTCCGGAGCCCTCTCCGATCAGTGTGCCGACTGCTTCGCCCCCGCTGCTCACGCTGCTGCACGTCATTCCAAGATTCAGCAGGGTCGAACTGGAGGTGGTGCCAAACATCCCGACGCCGAAGTTCGAATCCGACGACTGGTCTATGCTGAGGTAGTGTATGGCATGCCCCAGGCCGTCCAGGGTCCCGGTAAACGGGGTGGTGGAATCCCCCACCGGGGCAAATCCCGCGCCCGCGTTCCAATTGCTGGTCGCGGAGGCGTCTATTTCCGAGCCCAGCGCGTAGTTGCCCGCCAGCCCGTTCTGCATCCCCTGCAGTGTGTTGCTTGTCGTGTCCCCCTCCACGCCCACGCTGTTGATCACCGTGTAGGCGACCCCTGCGATGGAGAGGCTGGGCGTCGCTCCCGAAAGGGTGATGCTGGCGTTGTTGTTCAGGGAGTAGCTCCCGGCCGAGCCCCCGTCGGCGTTCGGAGTCAGGACCAGCCCGGCTGTTGCGCCCGTGGCGGTGATGTCCGCGTTGATCTCGACGTTCCGGTGGGCGGAAAGGGTCAGGGTCTGGTTGCTTGTCCAAGCGAGGGCCGTGTCCACCGAGATGTCGCCGTTTGACGATCCCGTCGTGCCGGT
>CAZGOX010000322.1:0-3118 GCA_964527955.1 uncultured Opitutaceae bacterium
GACATGAGGTTCACCGGGTCGTTCAGGACGACAACCCGCCAGACCGCCTCCAGCTGGAGGACCGTCGACGTTCGCTGCGATGGGGAGATGTGTGTCTTGGTCTCGGCCACTGGCAGGGTGTTAAGAAACTACGATGAGCCGTCGTTGCGTTCCCGCACCAAGGCCGCGATCCGATCCTCAGCCCCTGCCAAGGGGACTTTTTCAACCTCGGCCTTGTCGCGCCACTTCAACTCGACGATTCCCTCCTTCAGGCCGCGCCCGCCGATTGTGATGCGAAGCGGGATTCCGATCAGGTCGGCATCCTTGAACTTGACCCCGGGCCGCTCCGCCCGGTCGTCGACGAGGACATCGGCGCCCGCCTTCTCGGCGGCGGCCGCCAGGCGGTTTGCCACGGCCGCGGCCTCGAGAAGGGACGGATCCAGGACGCAAACGAGCACCTGGAACGGCGCCACGGCCCAGGGCCAGATGATGCCATTCTCGTCGTGGCTTTGCTCGATCAAGGCCTGGAGCGTCCGGCTGATGCCGATGCCGTAGCACCCCATGACGACCAGCCGGTTCTGCTTCTGGTCGTCGGTGTAGGTCGCGCCGAACTTCTCGGAGTACTTGGTGCCGAGCTTGAAGATATGGCCAACCTCGATGCCCCGCCGAACCTGAAGGGCCCCCCCGGACACCGGGCTGGGCTCGCCGGGGCGCACGCGCCGAAAGTCCCCGAAGCGGGTCAACTCAAGGTCGCGCGCGACGTTCACGTTCCGCAGGTGAACCCCGTCGCGGTTGGCCCCGGTGACCCCATTGCCGATCAGCCGGATTGCATGGTCTGCAAAGATCCCCGCCAGGGCGCCGGGATTGCGGATTGTCCCGCGCACCGTGCCCAGGCTCCCGGGCCTTGCGCCCATCAGCGGTTCGATCTCCTCGGGCGTGGCCGGGCGGCGGACAGCGAAGCCGAGTGCGCCGAGCTTCGCCTCCTCGAGCTCGTCGCAACCCCGGAGGACGACGAGGAAGGGCCTGCCGTCGCCGATATAGACGAGGGTCTTGAACTGCAAATCCGCAGGAACCAGGTACGGCGCGGCTGCGAGCGCCGCGATGGTGGTCGCGCCCGGGGTCAGGAACTC
Organism: uncultured Opitutaceae bacterium; assembly: GCA_964527955.1. Taxonomy (GTDB): domain Bacteria; phylum Verrucomicrobiota; class Verrucomicrobiia; order Opitutales; family Opitutaceae; genus Palsa-1447. The sequence goes on from CAZGOX010000322.1 coordinate 1,110, forward strand.
TTCGACCGCCCCTGCGGGGCCGGCGTCCTGGAGGCCGGTCGGAACGAGGGCGCTGGTCGCCTTCTCGCGGTTTGCGGCATACCCGTCCGCCTCGTTGTAGATCACGTCATCATCCCCGATCTCGGCGGGCACCATGAACTCGTGGGAAAAGCTCCCGCCCATCACGCCGGTGTCGGCCTCGACAGAAATCGCCTGGGCGCCGATCCGCCGGAAGAACTTCTCATACGCGGCCTTCATCGCGTGGTAGCTTGCCGTGGCGGCCGGGTCGTCCACGTCAAAGGAATAGGCGTCCATCATGACGAATTCCTTGGCGCGCATCAGCCCAAAGCGGGGCCTGATCTCGTTGCGGAACTTTGTGGCGATCTGGAAAAACGTCTTGGGGAAGTCCCGGTGGCTCGAGAGCTCGTTCTTGACGAGCGGCGTGATGACCTCCTCGTGGGTCGGACCCAGCACGAGCTCCGGCTCGGGCGACGGCTTGCGGCCGGCTCCCGCGCTGTCGGCCCGGAACATGATTTCCCGGGCGGCGTCCCACCTCGGTCCCTCCCTCCAGAACTCCGCGGGGTGCACGAAAGGCATCAGCAGCTCGATCCCACCCGCGGCCTCGATCTCCTCGCGGCAGACCTGCGAGATCTTCTGCATCACCCTCAGGCCGAGCGGGAGAAAGGTGTACAGGCCTCCCCCGAGCTTTCGGACCAGCCCGGCCCTGACCAGAAGGCGATGCGATGCGATTTCGGCGTCGGCGGGGCTCTCCTTGAGCGTGGGGATGAAAGTGCGGGACCAGAAAATCATGCGTTCCGCCAAGGGAAACGATGCGCCGGGGCGGGAGCAAATACTTTGATTATTTCTTTCCCGCCCGCATAGAGGAAAGCCATGCCGCCGCACCGCAAGCCATGGCCCATGAGGTGGATCGCGCTGGCGATCCTCCTCTACATCGCCGGCTATACGATTGTAACGCTGCGCTACCGGAAGCCGGGGCCGGAGTTCCAGCCCTACGCGCAGTCCCTGGAGCGGGCCGCCCTGGCCAAGGCTGGTTTCCAGCACGTGCCGGCGAAGACGGAGCGGCCGGCCGATCCCCGCTTCGGGGAAGCGCCTGAGGGCCTGGGCGTCGCACCAGGCGGCCTTCCCCCTCCCCTCCTGGCCGCGCTTCCGGCGCAGGCCCCGCTGCCTGTCGAGATTGGGAGGATAGCGGCCTCTTCGGGGGCAAACCGATACCTGGCCTACACGGTGGAGTTTGCGTGCGTCCTGCCCGACAACCGCCGGGAGCTCGGGGGGGCCGAGGTTTTCCTGAAGGAGGGTGAGCTTTTCATCGTGCCGGACCTCGTGCGGCTGCCAGGAGAGCTGCTTATGCGCACCCGGGAAAACGTGATCCTTCTCACCGTCCCCGCAGGGGCCATCCCTCCCGGCCGCTACCGCGCGACCCTGGTGGGAGAACGGAGTTCGAAGGAATGGACATTGTTGGTAAGGTAACGAAGCGGCCCGGTGAGCCGCGTTGGCCTTGCTTTCGTAGGCGGCGAGCTTGCTCGCGCCTCCCTGAGCGCGAGCAAGCTCGCTGACCTACAACGGACCAGGTGGACCCCTATTCTCTCTTGCTGAGGGTTGCTCCTAGCCCCTAGCGTTCGGATTCCCATGTCGGACAACGACCACTCCCTTAAGCCCACGGACCTCCGGGGCATCCTGAAATACGTGCCGCGATTTCAGGGCCAGATCTTCGTCATCGCCATCGACGGGTCGATCGTGGCGGACGAGAATTTCAGCAGCCTGCTGGTCGACATAGCCGTGCTGCGGAGCCTGGGAATCAGAGTGGTCATCGTCCATGGCGTCGGGCACCAGCTCCAGGAGCTGTCCGCGCTTCGCGGAATCCCGATAAGCAACGCGGACGGGACGGGCATCACCGACCCGGGAACCCTCGACCTCGCGATCCGGGCCTCCTCAAGGGTCTCCCACCTGGTCATGGAGGGGTTGACCCAGAATTCCCTGAAGGCGGCGATCACGAATGCCATCCGGGCGCT
>CAZGOX010000323.1:0-3112 GCA_964527955.1 uncultured Opitutaceae bacterium
CGGCGGCGTCGGAGGTCTTGGAGGCGACTTCCTTCACCATCTGGGCGCCCATGTTTTCATAGGGATCGGGCAGCTCGATCTCCTTGGCGACGGTGACGCCGTCCTTGGTGATGGTCGGCGAGCCGAATTTCTTGTCGATGACCACGTTGCGGCCCTTGGGGCCGAGCGTGACCTTGACGGCGCGGGACAGGATCTCGACGCCGCGCAGGAGTTTCTGGCGAGCCGCTTCGTCGAATATGAGTTGTTTGGCTGACATATGTGATTGTTTGGGTTGTAGAGATTGCTCTTGGGTTTGGGCTTCAGACCAGGATTCCGAGGATGTCGTCCTCGCGGACCAGCGTGTACTTCTGGTCGTCGATCTTCACCTCGGTGCCGCCGTACTTGCCGATGAGCACCCGGTCGCCGACCTTCACCTCGAAAGCCTGCACCTTTCCGTCCTCATCCTTCTTGCCGGTGCCGAGGGCGATGACCTCGGCCTCCTGGGGCTTCTCTTTGGCGCTGTCCGGGATGATGATGCCTCCGCGGACTTGCTCGCTTTCCTCGGTGTGCTTCACAAGGACGCGGTCACCGATGGGTCTGATTTTTATTTTGGCCATAGGGTAGTGGATTTTGGTTCTGGTTTGATTTCTCTTTGCTGCATTCAACAAGGCGCGCGGCGCCACAACTGGCGGCACCGGCGCGCGGAGGGTTGAAATTATTTCTTGCCCTTGTCCTCGTCGACGACCTCGAAGTCTGCGTCGACGACGTTGGGATCCTTTTCGGCCTTCGGGGCCTCGGCCTCGGGGCCGGGCTGGGACGACTGTCCGCCCGGGGCGGCCTGGGCGGCCTCCTGGGCCGCGGCGTAGATCTCGGCGCCGGCCTTGGAGAGCTTCTCGGTCGCCGCGCGCATGCGGGCTGCGTCGCTGCTCTCAAGGTCCTTCCTGGCATCGGCAAGGGTGGCCTCCAGTTTGGACCTCTTGTCGGCGGGAAGCTTGTCTCCCGCATCCTTCAGGGTCTTCTCGAGCTGGTAGATCGTGCTGTCGAGCTGGTTCTTGGCCTCCACGGCGTCGCGCCGCTTCTGGTCCTCGGCCGCGTTGAGCTCGGCCTCCTTGGTCATCTTCTCGACCTCCTCCTTGGAGAGGCCCGAGGAGCCCTGGATCGTGATCTTCTGGTCCTTGCCGGTCCCCATGTCCTTGGCGGAGACGTGCAGGATGCCGTTCGCGTCGATGTCGAACGTGACCTCGATCTGGGGCAGGCCGCGGGGCGCCGGCGGAATGCCGTCGAGCCGGAACGTGCCCAGGGTCTTGTTGTCGCGCGCCATCGGGCGCTCGCCCTGGAGCACGACGATCTCGACGGACGGCTGGTTGTCGCTGAAGGTCGAGAAGACCTGGGTCTTCTTGGAGGGAATGGTGGTGTTGCGCGGGATCATCGCCGTGGCGACGTCGCCGGCGGTCATGATGCCGAGGGTGAGCGGGGTCACGTCGAGCAGGAGCACGTCGCGGACGTCCCCCTTGAGGACGCCCCCCTGGATCGCCGCGCCCACGGCCACGACCTCGTCGGGATTCACGCCCTGGTGCGGCGCCTTGCCGCCGAGGCCCCGGGCGATCTCCACGATCTTCGGCATGCGCGTCATCCCGCCCACGAGCACGAGCTCGTCGATCTTGTCGGCCGTGAGGTCCGCGTCCTTCAGGCAGTTCTTGAACGGCTGGAGGCAGCGCTGGAAAAGCGGCTCGCAGATCTGCTCCATCTTGGCGCGCGTGAGCTGCAGGTTGAGGTGCTTCGGGCCCGTGGCGTCGGCCGTGATGAAGGGCAGGTTGATGTCCACCGACTGCGTGGACGAAAGGGCGATCTTCGCCTTCTCCGCCTCTTCCTTGAGGCGCTGGAGGGCCATCGGGTCCTTGCGCAGGTCAATGCCGTGCTCCTTCTTGAAGCTGTCGACGAGCCAGGAAATGATGGCCTCGTCCCAGTTGTCGCCTCCCAGATGGGTGTCGCCGTTGGTCGCCTTCACCTCGAAGACGCCGTCCCCGAGCTCGAGGACCGAGACGTCGAAGGTGCCCCCGCCGAGATCAAACACCGAAATCTTCTCATCCTTCTTCTTGTCCAGGCCGTAGGCCAGGGACGCAGCCGTCGGCTCGTTGATGATGCGCAGGACCTCGAGGCCGGCGATCTTGCCGGCATCCTTGGTCGCCTGGCGCTGGGAGTCGTTGAAATAGGCCGGGACCGTGATGACCGCCTGCGTGATCTTCTCGCTCAGGTAGGCCTCGGCGTCCGCCTTCATCTTTCCAAGGACGAACGCCGCGATCTGCTGGGGCGCAAACTGCTCGGTCTTGTCGCCCGACTGCACCTCGATGTAGGCGTCGCCATTCTTCCCCTCGACGACCTTGAAGGGCATGTTCTTTGCCTCCTCGCGGACCTCGGTGAACTTGCGCCCGATAAGGCGCTTCGCCGAAAACACCGTGTTGCGTGAGTTGGTCACGGCCTGGCGCTTTGCCGCCTGGCCGACAAGGCGCTCGCCGGTCTTGGTAAATGCTACGACGGAAGGGGTCGTGCGACCGCCTTCGGAGTTGGGGATGACCACCGGCTCTCCGCCCTCCATGATGGCCATGCAGGAGTTGGTGGTGCCCAGATCAATGCCTAGAGTGTGGCTCATATGCCGACGGTGTAGCAGGCGATGTGCCCCGGAGCCGCGATCTCGTGTTACTATTTACAAGACAGACTTTTAAATGCTATCCTGCCTTCCGCGAGCTACCGAACCTCGCTTGAAATCGTGCCAGAATGTCCCAGTTCACCATTCGCTGGCACAAGCCATGGCACGAGCTGGGCCATTGTAGGTCAGCGAGCTCGCTCGCGCTCCGGAAGGCGCCAGCAAGCTCGCTGACCTACGAGGGCCGCGGCTCCACCCTCATCAACATCCCGTTGCGCGGACGCAGCGTCATCCTTCCGAGCGGCTCTACCTTGTGCCCCGACACAAGCCTCAGCCGAAAGCGCTGCGCAATCATCGCCAGAAGCAGCGTGGCCTCAAGCAGCCCCAGGTGCTTGCCCAGGCAAACGCGCGGGCCCGTGCCGAAGGGTATGTAGGCAAAGCGGTCGACCTTGTGGACGTTTTCCGGAAGGAAGCGCTCAGGCCTGAATT
>CAZGOX010000324.1:0-3110 GCA_964527955.1 uncultured Opitutaceae bacterium
CAGAGGAGACTTGTCGCAGCCGGCATCAGCGCCGGACCGCAGGGCTGACACGTGGCTACTCGCACGCCTGAGCAGGGCGACCACCGCTCGCAGCCGCGGGAGCTCTTGGGCCATCGTCGTTGGCCTGGTCGCCGTTGTCGGCCTGCTCGATTTTCTCATAGGCGTTCGGGTCTCACTGGTGCTGTTCTACTTGATCCCGATCGTCCTCAGCGTGATCTGGCTGGGATGGCGGGCGGGTTGCGCGACGGCTGTCGCCAGTACCTTGGTCCGGGTGACCGGTGACCTCGCCAACGGCGGCTACCGCTACCCCATTGTCGCAAGTTGGAACAGGCTGATCGATCTCTTCATGTATTTTGTCGTCGTCCTGATTCTTCATGCGCTCGTCTCGCTTTTGCGCGAGGTCGATGAGCGCGTTCGGCAGCGCACCGCTGCACTCCAGCAGGCCATCGCCGAACGAACCCGCCTACAGACGGAGTTGCTTGAAATTAGCCAGAGCGAACGCCGCGCGATCGGCCACGATCTGCATGACGGGCTGGGTCAGCATCTAACCGCTACATCTATTGCGGCAAATCTGCTGGCCAACAATCTCACCGCCGGCAGCCATGCGGCTGCGAACGATGCCCGGAACATAGTGAAGATGCTCCATTCCGCGATCGGCACGACCCGCAAAATCGCGCGCGGCTTGCTGCTTGCATCCGTGACGCCCGACGAATTGCTGCCGGAGATCGAAGGGATGGCCGCGGCGATCCGCCAAGAGAGTCCCATTGCCTGCCGTTTTGTTCATCACGGTGTAACCAACGACGGCCTCAGCGTCGCGACGGCCTCGCATCTCTTCTACATCGCCCAGGAGGCGGCGCGGAACGCGGTTCACCATGCCGAAGCCAGCGCTCTTGAAATCAGCCTTTCTGCCGAAGGAGGCACGATGGAGCTTGCGGTTATCGACAACGGGAAGGGACTGTCGCAACCCGATGGCAAATCGTCGGGAATCGGACTTCGTATCATTGCGCACCGCACGGAATTGATGGGTGGAGAGTTCACGATCGAATCCGGGCCGGAGGGCGGCACTTCCGTGCGCTGTAGGGTGCCTATGCTGGCGCCGCCTCCACCCGTTTTTGCGCGATGAATGCGCCACCGACCCGCATCTTCCTCGTCGACGATCATCCGCTTGTTCGCGAATGGCTGGTCGCATTGCTTCGCCAGGAGCCGGATTTCGAGGTGGGCGGGCAGGCCGAGGACGCGGGCAGTGCGCTGGCGGCGATGATTGCCCGACCCCCGGACGTCGCCATCGTCGACCTTTCGCTGAAGTCCTCGTCGGGGCTGGGCCTGATCAAGGATATTTCGAGGCAACTTCCTGGGACCCAGGTTGTTGTGTTTTCAATGCACGAGGAGGCTTATTACGCCGAGAGGGCCCTTCGCGCGGGAGCGCGAGGCTACGTCACGAAGAGCGAGTCGACCGATCGCATTCTGGAGGCCATTCGTGCCGTTCGCAAAGGAGAGCTTTATGGCAGTGCCCCGCTGCTGGCGCAACTCGCGCAGCGAATGGTTGGCGGAGCGTCGCTGGTCCCATCCGACTTTGTGGAAGTCTTGAGCGACCGGGAGCTCGATGTGTTCCGGTGCCTTGGCAACGGTCAAACTACCCGGCAGATCGCTGAGGAGCAGCACGTGAGCATCAAGACGATCCAGGCATATTGCGCGCGTATCAAAGTCAAACTCAGGATTACCAGCGGGGCGGAGCTGGTGCGTGAGGCCGTTCGTTGGATTGAGCAAGGTCGTCCGCGATGAGCCGTTGCCTATTGTAGGGGAGCGCCTGACAGGAGATCTAGTCGTGGGCTGGCAGACACGCACGGGGTCTGGCGTGTACTGTGTGGTCAATGCATTTCATTGTGCGTTACCCGACGACGCGGGATGGTTGCCTTTCTAGGAACTTCAGTCGTACCCCACGGCGTTCGCGCCCGGCTCTATCCGCCTTCTGGTCTGTCTCGGCCAAGTTCGATGCAAACGGACCCATAGAGCGCTTTCGTAGACGAGCCAGGTTTCTCCTTCGGGCTCTGGGTCAACCCCGTCTCACGCGCGCGTGGCTTGCCCGCATTGTCCAGCCCGACATCGCGCCCCTGTTTGCGGCGCGCCCACGGCTCGCCCTGAAGATCCAGCGTCCTTATGTCTCCTGCGCCTGGAGTCCCTCCGTTCGCTTCGCCGCGCTGACGCGGCATTATGATCTTCTTGGCCAGCTCTTCGTGCCGGCGACCCGCGAAGCCATCTATCGCGGCGGATTGAACCTGATCCGGTTGGCCCATCCGCAGTCTGGTGGTAGATGGGATCTTCACCTGTTTTACCATGACCGGTTTGAGAAGGAAGGGGAGCTCACCCTTGCAATCCGGGACGTTGATAGCGGCGTGATGCTTGCCGGGATCACCTTTTGCCTCACACAGAACGCGGGTGAGCGCTTCGCAATCATAGGCGGCGTTCAGGCGGCCAATGATCCTCGCACGCGCGGCCTAATCCATGATACCGCCAAGGCGATGTTCGGTCTGCGGCCCAAGGCGCTGCTGGTTTGGTGCCTCCAGCAACTGGCTGAACCGTGGCGGCTCACACAGATCCAGGCCGTCGGCGATGCCCAGCATGTCTGGCGCCACTGGCGGAACCGCCTTGAGATAGCCGCTTGCTACGATGATTTCTGGCGGGAATGCGACGGCCGCAAATTGTCGGGAGGCGGCAGCTGGGAGCTTCCCTTGAATTACCAGACGCGCTTGCGCGCGGAATTGAAGCCGAGTCGCCGAAAGACCTACGAACGACGTTATGCCATGCTCGGCGCGTTGCGGCCAAGGCTGCTCGAAGCACTCGCGGCTCAAGCATCAGGGCGGCCTGCGGACGGCCCTCGGGCCGGAGGCGCAACCGAATTCATCTGGCCGGATCAGGGCCAAGACCTCTTCCTGCTCCCTCAAGGTTGTGGCCTGCCTGTCACGGGGCCGAATTCCAGCGTCGGTTCCCTAGGAGAAAAGACTAACCTGCCGGACACCTGCCATGCAGCGTGAATATCGCGCAGGTCTTAGCGTTCCTCAATCTCTCCGTAAGTTATTAACAATAGATTATACACCACAGCCATCCCATAG
>CAZGOX010000325.1:0-3099 GCA_964527955.1 uncultured Opitutaceae bacterium
TGGGCCACGATCTCCTTGAGCGGACGGCCATCCGTCAGGATCAGCGTCCCTGCGCTTCGGTAGATCGGCTCGCGCTCGGCGTACAGGGTGCGCAGGCGCTCCTCCGGATCGCCGACGGCGAGCAGCGGGCGGTGCGTCTGGCGGCCTGTGCGGGCCAGGATCGTCTCGATGGAGGCGTGCAGGCACACGACCACGCCCAGGGACCTGAGCTTCTCGCTCATGCCCGGCTGCACGACCAGGCCCCCGCCGCACGAGACGGCGGTGCGCTCCGCCGGGTGCCCGCCCTCGATGAATTCCCTTTCCAGCCTTCGAAAGACCGCCTCACCGTCGACGGCAAACAAGTCGGCCACGGTCTTTCCCTGGCTCCGCTCAATCTCGTGGTCGCTGTCCAAGTAGGCAAACCCCAGCCGCTGCGCCGCGCTGCGGCCCACGGTGGTTTTCCCCGTGCCCATGAACCCGACGAGGTACAGGTTGACGTCCGCCGCGTTCATGGCGCACGCCTGGGCCGGCAGGCCTACTTCCCGGCGGCCGCCGGGGCGGCCGGCCTGAAGTCAACCAGCTCGACCTCAAAGATGAGCGCCGCGGATGGCGGGACCCTGGCATTGCCGTTGTCCCCGTAGGCGAGGTCGGGGGGGATGAAGAGGCGGATCTTCCCGCCCTTGCCGATCTTCTGCAGGCCCTCGATCCATCCGGGAATTGTCTGGTTGAGCCCGATCTCGACGGGCTTGCCGCGCTGCTTCGTCGTGTCGAAGACGGTGCCGTCCACAAGCAGTCCCGTGTAGTTTACGACGACCGTGTCTGTGGGCGCCGGCGAGCCGCCGGTCCCGGGCTGGAGGATCTGGTACCGCAGGCCGTCCTGCGTCTCGATCACGTTCTTGTCCTCCTTAAGCTTTTTGAACAGGACCTCGTCGGCCGCAAGGTTCCTCCGCTTGGCGTTCTCGGCGGCCGCAGCCGTCTTGGCGCGCGTGAACTGGTCCATCTCCGGCCCGATCTTCTGGATGTCGTAGGGCGAGTCGCGGCCCTCCAGGGCCTCCGTCACGCCCCTGCCCACGGCCTCGGCCTGTTCCGGCGTGAAGCTCAGCCCGGCGATCCCCACCTTTTGGCTTACGAACCAGCCAAACTCCTCGGCCTTCTGGGTATCCGTGAAGCTTGGCGCGGCCGTGGCCGGGGCCGCGGCCTCAGCCGCCGGCGCCGCCGCAGGCGCCGGGGCCTGTGCCGGGTCCTGCCCGGCGGGCGTTGGCGGAACGGTAAACTTGATATCCTGGGCCCCGGCAAGTCCGGCCAAACCAAGTGAGAGCGCGCAGAGCGTTGGGAAGTGCTTGATTTTCATGCAATGATCCGGAGCCATGCCACGCCCGCACCCCAAAGGCAACTATTTAGCGGGACGTTTTGGGCTTTAAGCTGCGGACCGGAATCGGTAGCTGACATCCGGCGCGCAATCGCCTCGCCTTCCGACCATGAACCCCGACGAATTCTGGACCAGCCAGGACGGACAGATCCTGACGGTCAAAAACCGGAGCGAGGGCGTCGTTGCGCTCACCCTGGCCTTCTGGCCGAGGAACGCCGTGGAGTTCGAGTTCCTGAAGGCCCACCTGGCCGAGCTCCAGTTCACCGAGCGCAGCTCGCTCGCCCGGATCGGAATCGAGATGCAGCTCCAGGATCCGCCCTTTGTGGACGGGCACCGAATCTCCATGCGCGCCGAGGCGTTCATCTTCGACACGAGCTTTCCCAACGCCCCCTACTGGAAGAAGCTCCTGCGGCCGGGGGCCCCGGTCGGGCGCCTGTTCTACGCGCCCGCGGCCGCGAAGCTCTCCACCGCGGAGATCTGGCAGGCCCTCAAGGAGAACCGGCTGAAGCTGCCCAACACGATCAGCATCGACCGGCTCGGGCGGGTGTTCCTCACTCCCCACCAGGTCAACTACACGCTCAACCCGAAGCTTCCGCGCTTCAGCTTCGAGAGCATCGTCAGCGGCGAGGCCGGGCGCGGCTTCCTCGACAAGGCCCAGCTGCGCCACGACATGTCGCCCCTCACGGTCCAGCCACGCTCGGGCGTGCTGACGAGCTGCTCCATGTATCTAAAAGAGCACTACGTCGTGCTCAACCCGGGCGAGGGCAACTTCGGCATCCACACGAGCGCCGTGCTGCTCGACCCGATCAAGACCTTCGGCACGAATGTGATGCTCGAGATCTACAACACCGGCGACCAGCCGGTCGTGAACCCGCTCGTTTCGGTCGACATCTTCCGCGCCCCGCCGCTCACGGACCCCGAGTTCAAGACGCTGGCCCGCAAGCGGAGGCGCATGCTCGATTCCGCCCACGAGCTGTTCGGCCGCCTCGACTCGACCGCGCCCCTCGCCCATGCCGAGGCGCGGCCGCGGACGACCATTTCCGTCCGGGGCCAGAGTGCGACGATCGAGAACCGGTCCACGCTCATGAGGGCCGGCGAGGACCTGGCGAAGTCGGTCGCCGAAACCGCGGACAAGTTCGGCTACGGCACGATGATCGAGGCCCTGGACGCGTCCGCGGGCGAGGCCGACACGCTGCTCGTGGACTACTTCCCCGACCTGCTCGAGCACATGGAGCTGATCATCCGGGTTCCCGCCCTGAAGCTGCGCCGGCTGGTCTTCCGCAAGGCGTCGCGCACCCACGGGTACTTCCTGTCGAGCAACGCCCACGCGCGCCTCGACACGTTCGACGCCATCGGGATCCAGGTCTACTGGTACGACGAGGTCAGCCGGGACCTCTACATGCATGTCTACAAGAAGGACCACGGGTTCTTCGTGCGGGAGGAGCTGGCCCGGAAGCTCCAGGAGACGACGGTCCTCGCTTTCTACGGCTCTGCGGTGGGGATCGACAAGGTGGACACCGACCGGGTCTCGGGCCTCGTGGAGAAGCTGGCCGAGTTCATCGGGCCCAACGTCGGCGTCCTCACCGGCGGCGGCGCAGGGGTGATGCGCGTCGCCACCGAGCGGGCGCGCAGCTCGGGGGCCCTGACGGGGGCCTGTTTCCTCGAGCTCGAGGCGCAGCCGCCCGAGCTCGGCGTGGACTTCTTCAACACCTTCCAGGAGGCCTCTCGGCACTTCCGGCAGAAGTGGTTCG
>CAZGOX010000326.1:0-3090 GCA_964527955.1 uncultured Opitutaceae bacterium
ATGGCGTTCGATACGCCTGGGATCGAGGAGATCGTTGCCATGGTCGAAGGCGGATGAAGGCGGATTGCCTTCGGGCGGGCGGGGGCGTTTGATCGCGCGTGCTCTCCTCTTCCGAACTTTCCAGGATTCGCGCGCTCCGGGACAAGCGCCACAGGGAGGCGGAAGGCCTGTTTGTGGTCGAGGGGGAGAAGGTGGTCCGGGAACTCGTGGCCTCGGGCTTCCCCTTCCTCGAAATCTACGCGACGCAAGCCTGGGAGCACCCCGGGGGGGACACCCGCCTGCGCACCGTTACGGAGCGCGAGATGGCCAGGATCAGCCACTTCCCGACGCCTTCCCCGGTGCTCGTGGTCGCGAGGCTCAGCCGCCCGGTGCTGGGAGAAGGGGAATTGAACCGCGGGCTCACCCTTGCGCTGGACCGGGTGCAGGACGCGGGCAACGTGGGGACCCTGCTTCGGATCGCGGACTGGTTTGGGCTGGACCGGGTGGTGATGTCCCCCGATTGCGCGGACCTGTTCGGCCAGAAGGTGATCCACGCAAGCATGGGGTCGTTCGCCAGGGTGCGCGTGGTGTCGGCGCTGCTGGACGAGGCCCTGCGGGGCCTGGCGGTCCCGATCCTCGGCTGCGAACTCGAGGGCACCAACGTCCACAGCCTTGCGCCGGTCGCGGACGCCGTGGTCGTGATCGGGAGCGAGGGGCAGGGGATCTCGGAGGGCGTGCGTGCGCTGGTTTCCGAGCGGATCACCATCCCGCGGCACGGGGGGGCGGAGTCGCTGAACGCAGCCGCCGCGGCCGCCATCGTCTTCGACAACCTGAAGCGGGGCTAAAGCGCGCAGTCGCCCTCTTCCTTGGTGCGGATCCTGAGCGCGGCCTCGGCCGGATAGACGAAGACCTTGCCGTCGCCGATCTTGCCCGTGTGCGCAGCCTTCTGGATCGCGTCCATGGCGGCCCTCACCATCGAGTCGGGCAGGACGAGCTCGATCTTCACCTTGGGGACGAAGTCGATCGTGTACTCGCTCCCGCGGTAGATTTCCTTGTGGCCCTTTTGCCGGCCGAACCCCTTGACCTCCGAGGCGGTCATTCCATGGAGCCCAATTTCGCTCAGGGCCTCCTTCACGTCGTCCAATTTGAACGGCTGGACAATGGCTTCTATTTTTTTCATGGGGAAGGGAGGGTCACTCGAAACGGTACACGCTGTACGTCCTGGGTTGCTGGAGCACCTCGAAGACCGTCGTGCCGTTCCTCGCGTAGCCGGCCAGCTCCCGACCCGACCGCAGGTCGAAGAGCCGGGCGCGCGGCTTCTTGACGACGATGTCGTAGCGGGCGAGGTAGGGGAGGTACGACTTGGCGATGAAGGTGCTGTTGTCGTAGGTGAAGAGGCACACCTTGGCGGGGCTGTCCAGGTACACGGGGATGTCGTCCATCAGGTCCCGGCGGATCTGGGAGAGGATCTCGCGGGGCAGGTGGTAGAGGTCGTCGAAGTTTTCGGGGATCGTCAGGATGAAGAACCGGCCCTTGGCGAGGCCCCGCACCTGCAGGAGGAGGGGATAGCGGTCGGTCTCCTTGTAGTTGGCCTGGATGATCTCCTCGGAATCGACGAGGCCATAGGCGAGTTCGGGGATCAGGATGTCGCTGTCCGAAGGGTATAGGTTCGCGGGCTCCTCGTCCATGATCCGCCGGTACGTGAACTCGTTCACAAGGGACTTCCGCCCGGTGTACGAAACCTCGACGATCTTCCCGATTCCCCTTCCCTGGAGGGCCTTCAGGAGGCCGGAGGTGATGACGACCGTCTTGTCCTCGTTGAGGTGCCGCTGGATCTTCGCGATGAGGTCCGGGTCGTCCTTGGCGGACTCGGTGAGGAAGATCGTGCCCCGGTCGTCCGGGAAGGCCGGGTACAGGTCCATCGGGATGCCGATCATCCCGATGTAGTTGTGCAGGTACATTTCCCCGGAGGAGCTGTAGGGCTTGTAGGAGGCGACCCCGTAGGGCTGGCCGAGCCTGCCGAGGAAGGCGTCCAGCTTGTCAAAGGTGTCGCCCGCGTCGGCAAAGAGGATGCTTGTGATCCGCGACGAGCCGTCCGGCTGCTCCAGGGTCTCCAGGGCGTTGCCGTAGCTCCAGAGGGTGATCTGCCGGGGCTTGGCGAACAGCGTGTCCTCGAGCTGCTCGGTGTAGCGGTTCAGGGTCTGGCGCGCGCCGGGATCGACCCACCCGCCCCCGAACTTCCCGGGCTTGATGTGCTCGTAGTACCGCATGATGCCGTAGCTCTGGTACTGCTGGAGGTGCATCGCCGTGTTGTCGCTGTCGCGGCTCTCCGTGCCGGCGTAGACCATGTCGAAGGCCCTCGGCTGGGCCTCGAGGTTGTACCCGGAAAACTGATACTGCTCATACCAGTTCGGCGGCTTGATGATGAGGTGGATCCCGGGGTTGACGCTCCTCGCGTTCCTGACGACCAGGTCCTCGCCGACCTCCTTCATCACCTTCAGGCGGTAGGCGGTCCAGCCCAGGTCCCCGCGGGCCAGCTGGGCCTCCTCGCTCCGGCTGTTGAAGATGAACAGGTCGTCGAAGATCATCTCGTTGAAGACCCCGGCCGTGTAGGCCACGATCTGCCGGAAGCGCTCCCGCTCGGCCGGGTCCTCGTAGCGGAAGCCGGTCAGCCCGTCGCCCGGGCGGCCCACGTACGCCATGATGCCCCCGGACGTCGCGACGCCCCTGGCGTCGAAGAAGGCCTTCACCCTGCGGACGTCGGCATCCGGCGTCCGCTCGCCCCCGCGGAAGGTCTCGAGCCAGACCTTGTCGACCTTAAGGTACCGGCTTACCAGGTCCCAGCTCTCCTGCATCCACCGGGGATCCCCGCCCATGCGGCGCATGTCCTGGATCGAGCAGTAGAGGGCGACGTCGAAATTCCGGTACCGGCTCGCGGCGGGCGTGCCCTGGGGTTGCGCGGGCGCCTCGCCGGACGCGGGCGCCCGCAGGAGCGCAAGAGCAGCGAGGCCCAGGGCGGCGATCCTAGCCTTCATGGCGACGGGCGCTCGGGTGGCGGGATTCGGCTAGAACCGGAACGTCGTGCCGACCGCGAATTCGTTCCCGGAGATG
>CAZGOX010000327.1:0-3083 GCA_964527955.1 uncultured Opitutaceae bacterium
ACTACTACGACACCCAATTCCTTCCGTCGGGAGGGTCCGCCGACATTCACGGAACGGCGCCGATCTTCAGCTTCACGGCCACCGGCTATCTCAACGACCGCTGGTACTACCGGTTCATGATAAACCGGATCAACCCCTCGGCCGATATCAAGGACACCACCGTTGAGATGGGGGTCGGCTACTGGTTCGGGCCGCACGGGCACCCCGTCGGCAACCAGCCCAACGCGAGCGCGCCCGACAAGGCGTTCGTCACGGAGCCGCAGCTCACCATCTTTGGAGGACAGAGCATCGTAAACACCTTCTTCAGCGACAAGGCCTGGGCTGGTGCCGCGGAATACCGCCAGGGCCTCATGCCCCACCTCGATTTCTCCTCGACGTACATCTACGAGGGCGACCCAAAGACCGTGCGGCGCAGCGGCGTCGCCGTGCAGCTGTGGCCGGTCGACACGTTCTTTGACGACAACACCTCCGTGGGGATCGGCGTCGGCCCGTACTTCTTCATAGACCGCAGGCACCCGACCGGCACGACGCGCTACAGTCCGGCGGCCATCGCCCCGCTCGTCTCGTTCACGATCGCCAGGCATCTTTCGGACCACTGGGTCGCGCGGCTGGTCTGGGACCGGGTCACGAGCTCCTACAACCGCGATGCCGACATCGTCCTGTTCGGCTTCGGTTACAGCTGGCGATAGGAAACCACCGGCCGGGCATTTGGGGATGGCCTTCGCCGGCGCCGCCCCCCTACTTCCCAAGCCAGATCCGGTTCAATTCGTGGTAACCGATCGAGTTCGTCGTCCATCCGTGGACCAAGGGGCTGATGGCGTAGACCTGGGGGCGGTAATAGAGCGGAATCAGCGGCGCCTCGCCGAGCATTATCGCCTCCGCCCTCTGAAACAGCTCTAGGCGCCGTGCGTTGTCGGTGGCGCCGGACGCCTCGTCCATGAGGCGGTCGAATTCCCTGTTGCTCCAGCCGGCCCAGTTGTTGCCCCCTCCGGTCACCATGGTCCCGAGAAAGGTGACCGGGTCGGGTATGTCGGCGATCCAGCCGGAGAACGCGATCGAGTAGTTCCGGTCCTGCTGGTTCTGGAACAACGTCTTCTGCTCGACCTCGGCGATCGTGATCCGGACGCCGAGCTCCCTGAGCCACATCGCCTGGATCACCTCCAGCATGCGAAGCGGCACCTCCGTCTCGTAGCATTGCACCTCGATCGAGGGCAGGCCCCTGCCCCCGGGATAGCCCGCCTCGGCGAGAAGTCGGCGCGCCTCGGCAAAGTCGTCCGAGATTCCCGCTCGCGGAGTGTAGCCCCCGCAGCCCGGGGGTGTCAGCGAGTGGGCCGGCGGGAACAGTCCCCTTGTTATGTCCCTCGAGAGGACCTCGCGGTCGAGGCCATGGGCAAGTGCCTGCCGCAGCTTCAGATTGTCAAAGGGCGGCCGCGTGACGTTGACGAAGAGGTAGTAGGTGCTCAGGACCTGATCGACCTGGAAATCCACCGGCTCGTGGGAGCGGTAGCTGTCCACCTTCGACATGGGAAGGGCGTAGGTCGCATGCAGCTGGCCTGACCTGTAGTTCAGGTCCTCGATCTCGGGCCTCTCAATCGGGTAGAACTCGATGCGGTTGAGCCGCGTGTTGGCCGCGTCCCAGTAGAGGGGGTTCTTGACGACCGCGACACGGGCATTGGGGACCCACTCGGCCAGCGTGAAGGCCCCGTTGCCGACCAGGTTGCCGGGCCGGGTCCACGCGGTCCCCTTCTCGTCCATCCTTCCGAATCTTTCGACGACCGGCTTATGCACGGGCAGCCACGTGTTGTGCGCGGCCAGCGCAGGAAGGTACGCCGTGGGCCTCTCAAGCGTGAGCTCAAGCGTCACCGGGTCCAGCGCCCTGGCTCCGACAAGGGAAAAGTCCGTGATCCTTCCGGAATTGAAGGCCTCCGCGTTCTTTATCGGCCAAAGCATGTAGGCATAGGCCGCGGCAAAGGACGGAGTCAGGATCCGCTGGAACGAGTACGTGAAGTCGGCGGCGGTGACGGGGTCCCCATTGGACCACCGCGCGCTCGGGCGCAGGTGAAAGGTGTAGGTCCTTCCGTCGGACGACACGTCCCACCGCTCGGCCAGGTCGGGCACCGCGCGCGAAGTCTTCGCGTCCAGCTTCGTGAGACCCTCGAAGAGCGCGTAGTCGATGACGGAGTCCGTGAAGGCGTTGATCACCTGGGGGTCAAGGTCGGCCGGGTCCGCGCCGTTCCCAAAGAGAAGGGTCTGCGTGCGGACGCCGGCCTCGGCCGGCGTCTCGCGGCGGGCGCACCCAAAGGGGCCGAGCGCGGCCAGGCATGCGACGGATCCCAGGAGGGATCGGAGAATGAAGCTCATTCGCACAGGGCGCGCCCACGATGGCGCTGCAAAGCAGGCCCCCCGCCAAATAAGCTGGGTCGCCGCCCCATCAATCCTCGATGAGGTCGAAGACGTTGCCGAATGGGTCCCTGAAGTAGAGCGAGCTGCCGCGGTCGACGACGACCTGGCACCGGGCCCCCTTTAGGAGACGCCTCGCCTTGGCGATGCTCCTCACGCTGAACGACGGGGTCGGAGGCTGGGCCTTCGCGGACCTGTTCAGGTAGAGCATGAAATGTCCCGTGTCGTACTCGAGGCAGGTCCTCGTCTTGCTCTTCAGCTTGAGGCCGAGAACGTCCGAGTAGAACCGCTCGGCCTTCGCGAGGCTGGTCAGGTGGATGGCAATGCAGTTGTTAGACCGAAACTTCATCTCTCCTGGCCCCCGGGGCGCCTAGACGTGCTGCGGCAGCACGAACAGCAGGACGGCGAGCAGGTGACACGTGCTCCCGCTGAGCACAAGGGCGTTCCTGAAGGCGTAGTGGTAGCGAAGGCTCCTCAGGGGGGCCAGCAGCGCTCCGGCCGTGTAGCAGATGCCGCCCGCGAGGATCAGCCAGAGTCCGCCGTGGGGAACCGCCGCAACGAGGGGCTTTATCGCCACGACGATGATCCATCCGACAAACAGGGTCGCCAGCGTCGAGGTGACGCGGTAGCGGTTCCCGACGATGAACTGGAAAACGATTCCCGCGAGGCACAGGCCCCACACG
>CAZGOX010000328.1:0-3042 GCA_964527955.1 uncultured Opitutaceae bacterium
CCACTATGCGAATGGAACGTGGAACCGGGACCAGGCCGTCTATCTCGACAATTTTGGCGGCGCAGGCGCGATCCTTTCAACGCCCCAGGACCTGGTGGCGTTCATCGGCGACCTTTTCGCCGGAGAGCTTATCAGCAAGGGGAGCCTGGCTCAGATGACGACGATTCGGGATGGCTACGGGAAGGGCCTGTTTCCGTATGGCGATGCGGACCATGTCGGATTCGGACACAATGGGAAGACCGAGGGCTTCGGGTCCTCCCTGCAGTACTACCCCGATAGTCACCTGGCGATTGCCTACTGCACCAACGGGGAGGTCTACCCCAAGGCTCAAATACTCGATTGCGTCTTCAAGATCTCCTTCAACCTTCAGTGCGATCTTCCGACATTTGCACCCAAGACGGTTGATTCTGCGTCCCTCGTCAGGTTGACGGGCAATTATTCCTCGGCGGACAGGAACATCCAGGTGGCAACCACCGCGGTGGGCGGGAAGTTGGCCCTATCGTTCAAAGGCCAGCCGTTCCCGCTGGTTGCGTTGTCGGATCATGAGTTTTGGAATGTCCCGTTCGGCTTCTTCTTCGAGTTCTCGGAAAATGGAGAGAAGCTTGCGCTTCACGACGTGGACGACGTTTACGAACTGCGAAGGAACTGAGGGTCAATCCCAGGGGGTCATGTCTTGACTCTTGACTGGCCGGAAGGCACGTGCGGGCCAATCGGCAACGACCACCCCTTCATTCGCCGCTTCCGCATTTCAGAATGGGATTTGCCCAGCGCGACCAAATCGCGCTGTCAAATGTCAAGATATGACCCCTTGGCTTCGCTGGAGTGATGAGCTTCGTGCTGACCTACATGCGGCATTGACCAGGGGCCGTGACAAATCGCGGCCAATCCAGCAGGATTCGGCGAAGGGCCCCCACGTTCGTCAGTCGCGCTGTTAAGGAGCGGGATGGTGAACCGCCAGTTCAGGTCGCGAGAAAAGTTGTGCAAAAGGAGGCGGCCTCGGAGAGGATAAACTCGCAGTTATGGACATCGCCCCAGTCCGGTTTGCCCAACCCAGCGCGCGAAACATGGCCTGCATCTTCCGAGGTGCAGGCTATAGGTTGGGCATGCGGATTCTGCGCCGGAGCCTGGGCCTTGGGGTTGGGTTCGTCGCTGTAAGTGCCTTTGCTCAGAACGAGTATTTGACGCCCTATGCCGTAACAACCCTGGCAGGGGTTGCGCCCGGCAGCGTGGACGGAAATGGCAGTCTCGCGAGATTCAACAACCCTTACGGAGCGGCTCTTGATGGGGAGGGGAACCTCTATGTGTCGGATACGTTCAATTCAACGATCCGGAAAGTGACCCCGGACGGAGTCGTGACGACCCTCGCGGGATTGGCCGGCCAGAGCGGGTCCGCAGATGGCATGGGGGCCGCCGCGCGCTTCAATTTCCCGGAGGGAATTGCCGTGGACAGCGCCGGAAGTCTCTACGTCGCCGACACGTTTAACTGCACAATCCGCAAGATCACACCATCCGGCCTTGTTACGACGCTTGCAGGAACTGCGGAAACCGTTGGCTCCCAGGACGGACAAGGCGGGTCCGCCCAGTTTCTTGATCCGACGGGCGTGGCTGTAGATGCCGCTGGGATTGTCTACGTTGCGGACTCTGGCAATCGCATCATCCGGACTGTGACACCTTCCGCGGTCGTCAAGACGATTGCCGGAGCGGCCGGCAAGTCCGGTGCGACGGACGGGGCTGCGCCCGCCGCTCGGTTTGAATTCCCGGTATCGGTTGCCCTGGATGCTGCTGGCAATCTCTATGTCAGCGATTCCGGTGCGGACACGATTCGCAAATTGACGCCGGAGCTCTCCGGCGGCCTTCCCAATTGGTCGGTGTCCACGCTCGCCGGACAGCCCAATTTGGCTGGAAGCTCGGACGGGTCCGGAAGCTCGGCCCTGTTTAGCAGCCCCGCCGGGCTGGCTGTTGATGGCTCAGGCGACATTCTTGTGGCGGATTCAGGGAACGGCACCGTCCGGAAGATCAATCCATCCGGGATGGTTGCCACCGTGGCAGGATCGGCGGGTCAGTTTGGCATCGCGGACGGGGTCGGCAACGCTGCACAATTCGATTCCGATCAGGCGATTGCAGTCAATGGAGCCGGAATTGCCTACGTGACGGACTCCTTCAACGACACGATTAGAGAAATCTCGCCAGCCGGGGTGGTTTCAACTTTGGCAGGTTCGCCAAGTTTTGGCAGCTCGGACGGCTTAGGGAGCGCCGCCCTATTTTCATACCCAAATGGCGTCGCTGTCGACCGAGTGGGAAATCTTTATGTGGGAGATATGGCGAACTCGACAATTCGCAAAATTACGCCTGCCGGTCTTGTGACGACGCTGGCGGGAACGGCGCACCAGATCGGTAGTGCAGACGGCACCGGCCCGGCGGCTCAATTCCAGGGGCCCTCCGGGGTGGCCGTCGACCTCGCCGGGAATGTCTACGTTGCCGACCTCGGAAATTTCACGATTCGCAAGGTGACTCCCGACGGCGTGGTTACTACACTTGCCGGAACCCCTGGCGTGCCCGGGGCAGTCGACGGAATGGGCCAAGCGGCTCAATTCAATAATCCCGAAAGCGTGGCGGTTGACACGGTTGGCGACGTCTATGTGGCGGACAACATAAATGCGGCAATTCGCAAGATCACCCCCGCCGGTGAGGTCACCACTCTGGCAGGCGAACTTGGCCAGCCCGGATACGCGGATGGCCCGGGCTATCTTGCCCAATTCGAATTCCCCAACGGCGTGGCCGTCGATGGGATGGGCAATGTATTTTTTTCCGACACGGACAATTTCCTGATTAAAGAGCGGATAAGCGCCAACAGCAATGTAACGACACTGATCAGCAGCGGATTGAGCTATCCCAATGGGGTCGCGCTGGACGTTGCCGGCAATCTTTATATTGCCGACGAGAACAACTCGGAAATCGTGGAATGGATCGCGGCGAGCAACAGTCCGGTTACGTTGCTGACCAACGCCGGATTATCCTATCCCTACGGCGTGGCCGTGGACG
>CAZGOX010000329.1:0-3011 GCA_964527955.1 uncultured Opitutaceae bacterium
AGATCGGCCGCCGATGCCCGGAGGGCTGGAATCTGGGCGGCCCGTGCTTCCAGGACATCACGTCGGGGAGCAACGGGGATTATGTTGCCCAACCCGGATATGACAACTGCACCGGCCTCGGCTCCCCCAACGTCGGCCTCCTGGTCAAGGCCTTCTCGATCGCCTCCCCGTCCACGACCCTGCCGAGCATAGACATCCAACCATCAAGCCAGACCGTAACCGGCGGCCAGAGCGTCACGTTCAGCGTGGTCGCCGCCAGCTACTCCGTGACGACCTACCAGTGGCAGATTCTAGTGGCGGGCTCCATGGCCTGGACGAATTTGTCCGACATCGGGCCCTACAGCGGAACGGCGACCGGTGCCCTGATCGTCGACGACGCAACCACCGGCATGGCAGGGGACCAATTCAGATGCGTCATCACGAACACCGAGGGATCGGTCACCAGCCTTCCGGGCACGCTGGGGGTCGCGCCGGTTGCGCCTCCGCCGGTGTCTTATACGGGCTTCGGAGACCTCGTGGTTACGACCCAAGGCTCGTCGGCGAATGTAGGCTCGTACGAGTACTCTGGCAATGTGGCGGGCCCGGTAACGGTGCAGTATTACCACGACGGGCAGCCGGTCTCGGGCGCCACCTCGTCCTACTATTCCCTGGGATCCGCGGCCTATTCTGATGCAGGCGACTATGTCATTGCCGCCACAAATCCCGGAGGAACAGTCGCGACCTACCAGCAGAGACTCGTTGTGCGGAGCCCGGTCAACTCAAACGCCTGGACCGACGCCCAGCAGCAGGGAACGGTCGTCTATTTCCTCTGCGCCACACCCGCGCAGATCGAGCGCTACGACCTGGCAGCCCAAGCCTGGCTGCCCACGGTCGCTCTATTCAGTTCGCCGATTGCCTTTTGCGCGTCTCCGGAGGGGGTGTACGTGTCCATGGGCAGGACAACCTACAAGTATTCGCTGGACCTTTCCACCTACGCTCCTGTGGCGAACACGGTCGCGTCCACGACGTCGATCTTCGTGAACGGGAGCTATGTCTACCTCCTCGGAACCACGGACGGCGGCCAGACGGGCACGTATGTGTCCATTGACAGGAACAGCGGCGCCGAGATCGCGACAACGGTCGGTGGATATGAAAACTCCTTCTTGATCGAGGTCGCTGTCTCGGGCGAATTGGGAAAGGTGTTCGGCCGCGGGAAATACTACTCAAATCCCGCGAACCTTGCGTCGTTGACCTTGAACCCGGACGGGACGATTGGCGCGGAGAGCGCACTGAACCTCAACTTCGGACTGTACCGGGGCGGATCGCTGGCCTACGTGTTCCCCCGCGGTCTGCTCGTGGCCGACAACGGGGGAACGGTGTACCATGGGGCGGATCTGTCGGTTGCGGGTTCGTTCGGCCCTCCCTTCGATGATCTCAGTTTCCTTGCGGATGGGAACATCGCCGTGGTCCGCGGCAATGAAGTCACGCTGTACGGCGCCGGGAGTCTTCCGGAACTGGGCCGGGCCTGGCTCTCCGGTGGGGCCCAGCGGATCTTCTCCAACGGGTCGGTAATCACTGCGTTCTCGCAGCCGGCTTCGGCTGGGGGGGCGATAGCCGTGCAGACTGTCAAGGAGACGCAGGTCTCCGTCCAGAGGCAGGCCGCACCGGCGGTTTCCGCGGGGTCGGTCTCGTTCATTCCCGACGACGCATTCATGGACGCAAGCGGGCTCATTTACCTGTACAGCAAGATCTACCAGTCGTTTTTTGTCTGGTCGCCGTCGACGAGGCAGTTCGTGAGCACCCTTCCGCTTCAGGGCAGCCCCGCCCTTGTCTCCTATTCGGCAAGCCAGAACCGGATCTATCTCGCCTATGATGACGGGCGCATCACCAGGGTCGACCTTGCCGGGTCTCTCAAGGAGATGCCGTTTGCGAACACCCCGACGGTGCCTTGGTTCTTTGCGGCGGTTGATTCGCAGGTCTACGTCGTCCTGCGCGGCGCACAAGATTCAATCGAGACCCAGGTACTGTACGACTCGAACGGCAACATCGTGGCCACCGGGAGTTCCGGGTATTTCTCGCAGCCTTACTGGAGTTCCGCAGAGCAGGCTATCTTCGACATTCCGATAGTTTGGTGGGAGCAGATCGAGAAGATTCCGGTATTGGCGGGCGCATTCGGGCCTTCGCTGGCGCCGCAGGTGAACTCTCCGGATTATACCGCGGGGCCGGGTCCCGTACGGCTTTCGGCCGACAACTCGAAGTTGGTGACCGGAAGCGGGATTGTGTACGACACGACGACCCTGTCGCAAATAGGTGTCCTTGGGACCTCACTGGTCGACGCGGCATGGATCGGCTCGACCGTAAGCACGATCGACCTGGCGGGATCCGGGTCCCTGATCCAGCAATGGTCAGGCTCCAACTATCTGCCCAGCAATTCCGCGACATTGCCGGGATTCCCGCTTCGGATCTGGACGACCCCGGACGAGAAGTTGGTTGCACTGACCGTGGTTGGAGGGACGGCCACGATGACGTCCTTGAGCGCATCGGGGATGCTGCTGACGCAGCACGGCCCTGCAATTTCAACCCAGCCCATCGGCCAGGTATCAAACGCTGGATCGACGGTTGTTTTCACCACCGGCTCTCCCGGAGAGGCGACCTACCAGTGGCAATGCAATGGCGCGAACTTGGTTGATGGCACCGGCGTTTCCGGTTCGACAGGACCGCAGCTTGTGCTCGGCAGTGTCTCGCAGGCGAGCGCCGGAAGCTACACGTGCCTGATAACGAGCTCGATCGGATCCAGCGTAACGGACGCCGCAGTCCTATCCGTGGAGTCCAGCACCACCCCCGGCTCCGTGAGCAGCCTTTCCTCCCGGGCATTCGTCGGGACCGGGGACAACATCCTGATTGGCGGGTTTTACGTGGCCGGGAGCACGTCGCGCACGGTGCTTGTGCAGGCGATCGGCCCGGCGATCTCGGCGAGCCCGTACAACGTGAGCGGGACGCTGCAGCACCCGGCGCTCTCGATCCACCAGAAC
>CAZGOX010000330.1:0-3005 GCA_964527955.1 uncultured Opitutaceae bacterium
CGGACGGCGTGGTCGCCCGGGGACCGCGGGGCATCGAGGTGACGAAGGCCGGCGTGCCGCTCCTTCGCGTGGTCGCAATGCGTTTTGACGCAACGCTCAGCGGCTCCGCCCGCCAGCACTCGAAGGCTATCTGACCTACGAGGGTCCGAAGGGCCCTTTCAACACCGCGGTCGCCAATCGTTTTCCCGACTCGATGCAGTTGGCGAGCGATATCCCGTCCCGGCAGTTCCCTCCGATGAAGAGTCCCGGGGCCGAGGCCTCGGCCGAGGCGATCGCGTCCTTGAAGCGCTGGTAGCCGGGTGCGTACTGCGGAATGGCGCGCGGCCAGCGCTGCACATGCGTGAAGACGGGGGTGCCGCGGGCTCCCAGCAGCCGGCGGAGCTCGGCCACGACGTTGCCCAACACGACGGGATCGCTCGCCTCCGTCAGCTGCGGCTGGCGCATGCCGCCGACGAAGCTCGTCAAGCCCACGCAACCCTCCGGCGCCCGTCCCGGGAAGAGGGTGCTGGAAAAGAGCGTCCCGAGGATCGAGCCCTTCTCCACGCCAGGCACCAGCATTCCGAAGCCGTCCAGCGGGTGAAGGACGTCGCCCCGCTGATAGCCTGTGAAGACCGAGACGACCGGCGGGTGGTCGATCTCGCGCAGGATCGACAGCCCCCCGGCGCCGGGGACGCCCCCAAACGCCAATCCCGCCAGCGAGTCCGCCGGAAGCGCACAAACAACGGCGGAAAAGGATTCGCTACCCCTGGCCCCGGCGGCCTCGAAGTCCACCTGCCAGCCGCCCTCGGCCCTCCGGACACCCAGCACCGGGTGCCCAAGCCGGACGGATTCACCCAGCGCACTCGCAAGCGCGTTTGGCAGTTCCTCCAGGCCGTCCGGGAAGGAGAAGAGCCGGCCCGCCGGGCCGCCGCTTGGATTGCGGCGCATGATCGCGCCGAGGATCAGCGAGCCATGCTCCTGTTCCAGCCGGTGAAGCTTCGGAAATCCGTGGCGGACCGAGAGCCGGGCCGGATCGCCGGCGTATACGCCGGCCACAAAGGGATCGACCGCGTAGTCGAGGAATTCCCGGCCGAGCCTCCTCAACACGAAACTGGACACCGTTTCGTCCACGTCGGGCCGGCCGCGCGCACGAAAAGGCTCGGCCAGCAGGCCTAGCTTGGCACCCCAGGAAAACAACTTCGTCGATACGAACTCGCGGGGCGAACCGGGCATGGCCACCAGGCGGCCGCCGCGGACGATGTAGCGGCGCTTTGCAGTCTCCGAGGCATGGATTCTTCGCACTGCTAGCCCAAGGCCATCGACCAGTGCGGCGACCTCAGGCGGGCCCTCCAGCACAGAATTTGGCCCCAGTTCATGCAGCCAGCCGTGGCTCTTCAGCGAGCCGATCGCTCCGCCGGCGCGATGAGACTTCTCGAAGACCGTGGGGAGGAATCCGGCGCGCTTCAGGTGCCATGCGGCTGTCAGGCCGGTGATTCCGGCCCCGAGCACCGCGATGCGGCGGGCTCCGTCATGGGAGAAGTGTCTGTCTTGCGAAGAATTGCCATTCATGGATGCGAAAATCCGGAGGTGCCATCCTACCAGAGAACCCGTCGTTCACCACGCCAATCCTTTTCTTTCATGGGCGGCCCTTGCGGGGCATTCCGTAAAGAGTTGATTGGACCCAAGGAAGAATCTAGCTGGTGGCCGGGCTTGCCGAAACCTTGGTAGGGACGGGCGGCCCGCCCGTCCGGGATGTGCGAACGGCTCTGAAGTTTGCCCGGACGCGCGGGCCGCGCGTCCCTACCTCCCGAACGCCAGGCCACCACGGAAGCTTGAACATGATCAAGACAACGAACGAGGACTCGAATTCGTCAGGAATCAAGTCCCGGTTCCAGGCGTGGATCCCCGTCCTTTGGTTCGGGCTCAAGTTCTGCCTTCTGATGGCCCTGTACTACTGCCTGGTCCTTCTCCCTTTTTTCGACCGGCTGTTCTACGAATACCTCCGGGCCAACGCATGGCTATCGAACGCGATCATCAACATGCTGGGCCAGGCGAGCCAGGTCACCGAGGTCACGATCCGGCTGGGAGGGTTTGCGATCGCCATTCGGCGCGGCTGCGATGCGATAGAGCCCGCATGGTTCTTCGGCGCGGCTGTGCTCGCATTTCCGGCAGCCCTTTCGCGCAAGCTGCCGGGAATCGTCGTCGGATCGGCGGCCATCCTTCTGCTGAACCTTGCGAGGATCGTGACGCTTTTTTTCATAGGGCTCAAGATTCCGGGGCTCTTTGCCATCGCCCACCTGGAGATCTGGCCGGCGGCCTTCATTCTGGCGGCGATCCTGCTCTGGGCGGGGTGGATCCGCTGGGCGAAGGGCAGGGGGCCGGGCCGGACTGCATGAAACGGCCAGGTCCCATCGCCCGTCTTTTCCTCGGGTTTGTGTTGCTGTACGGCCTGTTGATCGCGCCGTGGCCCGGATGGAACGACGCCTACGGCAGCTACTTCCGGGCGCTCGGAAGCGCGTGTTATCCCGATGGCGGCGGTCGGCGCCTGATCCGCTTTGAGGCGGCGCACACAGGGCAACCCAGCATCGACACATCGATCACGATCGCGAACCGCGACAAAGCTGATGCAAAAGGGCACATTCCGGCGGAAGTCCTGGGGTTGGATGCCCGAAGCGTCGGCTGGGTGCCCACGGCCCTGATCGCGGCGTTGACGGCAGCCTCGCCGGTTCCGTGGAGGCGGCGCCTGTGGGCTCTCGCGTGGGGGCTGATTCTCGTCCATCTGTTCATTCTTCTCTCCGTAGGCTGCTACATCTGGGACGAATCGGCGAACCTGGGCCTGACAACGATTTCGCCGTTTTGGAAGGTCGTTGCGGACGGGCTCGTGGAGACTCTCATAACCCAGCTTGGCGTAAGCTTTGTCGCGCCCGCGCTGATCTGGGTCATCGTGACATTCCGGGTAAGGGACTTTCGCGCGATCCAAGGGATCTTCGGGTAGTCGGCATTGGCTCAATGGGTAGGGACGCCTG
>CAZGOX010000331.1:0-2997 GCA_964527955.1 uncultured Opitutaceae bacterium
CATCTCCGGGCCTAAGAATATTGAGAGGAAGTTGTCCATTTGCCGCCGAACGTTGTTTATGCCGAAACGGCTCAACACTCAAAAATCTTCAATCCCGCCACAGTCGGCTACTTAGGGCCGATTGATTCCTCGATTGGGAGGACCCGGTACTCAATTGAGCCACATTCATACGCCAGTCGGTATAACCAATCACGTTAGAAATTGATAGTTAATTGATCCCGTAATTTCAGGTAGCCGATTCCAAGGTTTTGGCACTCAGCGGGATTTTCTTTCTAAGATTTTTTCCCCTCCAATGTTGACTGATCGAGTTCGTTGTCTTGGCCAGCCAGCTGCGATCACGACATAGCTCTAGGATTTCGTCCGCCGCGAAATATTTCACACTGTTATGAGCCGGGCTACCTAATGGCTTCAGTAGCCGACCCGTTACCAAGATGGGGAC
Organism: uncultured Opitutaceae bacterium; assembly: GCA_964527955.1. Taxonomy (GTDB): domain Bacteria; phylum Verrucomicrobiota; class Verrucomicrobiia; order Opitutales; family Opitutaceae; genus Palsa-1447. The sequence continues at coordinate 440 of CAZGOX010000331.1, forward strand.
GTCTGCAGCCTGGCAGTTCAACACCCAGGCGACCTGTTCCGCCGTCAGACGGGCCGGTAGGTGCCCGATAAGCGAAAGGAAGTGATGTTGGTCGTCCCTCATTGCGTCCTGTCAGTTACACCGAGGTTTAACAAGGAAAGGCGGGGCGCCCCGACGGCGCCGGCGCGCCGCTGCGCGGCGCATCCGGCGGCCGCCTGGAGCGACCCCGCATTGTCTATCCTATGGGCGCTGTGCCTCATCGAGCCTATTAGGCGAGGATTAGCCCCCCTACGGTTATCTGGCCCTTCTCCGTGGTGGCACGCGTGACCCTCACCCTGATGGTCTCGAAAAGCTTTGGGACGGTGAACGGCTTCCCGTCATGCCTGTGCCGCATGAGGGTCACCTGTTCCCCATCGCTGATGCTGATCGTGGTTTGGGTGTATTTCACCTTTTCCCATTCCTTTTCCTCTGTCCGAACGGCAATTACCGTTCCCGTTAGGATAAGCCCCCCGCTAATCTGCGAGGGTTGTGCCGCCGATGTGTTACTTGGGTTCATTCATTAACTCCTTTGCTTCTAGCTGGCTGATGTTGACGACCCCTGGCGGTGCCAACTGGACCCGCCTACGGATCGATTCATTGGCGCTCTTTAGGAGTCGCTCTTTGAAAGTGTCTTTGAGCCGCACAAGTCGCAGACGCTTGTTGCCCAACAAGTCCGTCATAACGATCAGCCCTCTTTTCTTGTCCAATTCCAGACGTGTAATTAGGTCTACTGGCACGGCGCATTTTATTGGCGCCTTCTTTTCCCGCACCTTGAGCTTTCGACGGGTGTAGAATCCTCGGCTCGCCTGAAATACGCGGATGCGTCCCTTGTGGCGGCCGACCCATTCAGGCACTTCCTCCGCATGTTTAGTGACGTACTTAAAAACGTACCGGATATCCGAGCCATTCACTCGTCTCACGTTTGTTCGTCCAAGGCCCCACCACCGTTCAATCTCCGAGAGAATTTCCGAGGGGATCCGTTTCGTATATTCAATCAGCAGGTGCCAATGCGGGTAGCCTCCCTCGTCGTGATGAAACTCTAGTTTCCAGCACCAATGAAACTGCCGCCCCAGGGCGTTCCTGAAACGTGCCAGAAACCGCCGAATACGGTCTTTGCCCTTGAAGTATGCCTCTTTTGGCGAAATCGCCCGATTTGCGATCGTTAGGGTAACGAAGCGCCAATTCTTGAAGTCCGGTAATCCGGCACGAACCAGGCGGCGCTCCTTCTTTCGAGCACCCGCCGCGGTCCACCAACTCTCCGAGGAGTAGGGATGAAGCTCCGCCGTACTAAATAGATCCCTGCGGAAGCCATCGCCACGCCGAACCTTCATACCTTTTTCCGCCTCCCCGGCCTTCTCTTTCCATAATCCAGATGCGAGTCCCCGTCGCCAACATAGATATGTGCCTGCCCCGATTCGTCGTACCAATAACGACCAGCAGCCAGCATTTGCTCCGGAACCAATGGGCCAACGAAATCCGGCTTACCCGGTAAAAGCGCTTCCGGCTCACAGGAACAAACCGGGTCGGGTCGAAGATCGTCGCCATTCAATGATTCCATGGCCCGACAATACTCCGTCCATTGCGCCCCGTCTCCCTACCCCTACTCCTCACGAGTAGGTTGACAGGACCTACCGTTCACGCCCCAGGTCGATAGCCGATTTCCAGACAAACCTTTTCGAAGAGCTTGAAGCTACAAGATACGAGCTTCATGCCCCCAATCCATTCGTGAACCTTCACGCGGCTCCCGATTGATTCGACGTCCGGCCACAGCAACCACATCCAAAAACAGAGATTGCCCGTCATGCTCATGTCAGCATCCCTGGCGACAAATTTGGCCGTTTCCTGTCCTCCTTCGTGGTATGACCCTACGTCCTCAGGCGTCATTGGCTTTCCCATCTTCGGTTGCTTTGCCGCCAGCTCGGCAGCCATTGACTCCATCTTGCCGACTAGAGGCGTATACAATTCGCGTAATTCTTTGAGTTGAGGATTTTTCTCCTCGTTTCTCTTTTCGAGCTCAGTCGGGGACATTATCGAAAGCAAACCGGCCTCTAAGAAACCAGCAACCTTCCCCAGGATTCCCGGTGTCATTTCGTTGGGTCCATCAATCGCATCGAGTCGCAGAGGAATCTCCTTCGCAAATACCAAGATCGCCTTCTTCACCCACTCTGGTGGTTCCGTGAAGCCAGCCACAGCGGCAAGCCCTGCGGCCCAATGTACCTCGTCCTCGAATGCTGGCATTCGGGCTCTAATCCTTTCCAATACCCAGGATTTCGAATCGTCTCCGTCCGTCGGCAAATTCATGGCCACTTTCTAGTTTGAGAGTGCAGAGATGTCCGCTTCATTTTCGCGGGCTCCGACTGTCAGTGAAACTGTCAGTAAAGGTACTGTCAGAGTTACGCCGGGTAGCCTCCGGTTGGCCTGGATTGTCCTTGCTCCTCAGAGGGAGACGGATTTTCTCCCTCTGTCAGGATTTTAGAGGTTAGTCCGATTCCGACCCGCGCCTCCAATTTTTGAAACGTGAGCTGCATTGAGATACGCAG
>CAZGOX010000332.1:0-2992 GCA_964527955.1 uncultured Opitutaceae bacterium
CCCGCAGCGCCGAGACCATCGCTCCCGCCGTCGATGGCGGCAACCAGAGGAGCACCCCGTCGGGGGCCGCCGCGGCGATCGTGTGGACAAGGGGGGTGACATCGGTCTTCGGGCCGCCGCCATCCACCACCCGGTCCAGATGGGTTGAGGTGAGGCGGGCAGCCTTCCCCAAGTCGCGGCGAACGGGACGTCCCGGCCGCCCCGCCGGGACGACCGCCCACCAATGAAGTGGGGAACGACCCCGTCCTTGCGCCGCAGCGAACAGGGTTTCGACCTCCTGATCCGTGCGCGGGACCACGCGTATGGCCCAGATGACCCCGGCAGCCGTGATGGACGAGTCGGAGCACACGCTGGCCACCGGCACCTGGGTACGGCCGGAAACCTGGAGAATGAGGTGGCTCGTGTCCCCGTCGGACGGCGAGAGGATCGCATCCACATGGCGCTCGGAAACCAGGATCACCGCATCGTTGCCGGCGGTTCCCCACTGGCCCTCCTCGCTCCGCACCTCCAGTCCAACGGGCGCCTGACCGCGTTCGCTCGCCTCGGCGACGGCCAGTTGCACTCCGCGCAGCAGGCTCTTCGCATCCGGTTCGGACGGCGGCGCCACTAGCCCAAGCGTCACCCGAGGCGCTTCGGCGCCGCCGGCAAGCGGGGCGACGAGCAGCCAACCGAGCAGGCAACGCAATCCGATTGGCACGTGCTAGAGGCTCTGGGCGATTGGGGGCGAGAACTCCGGCTGCGGCTCGAAGACAGGCCTTCCATGCTCAATCTGCACGAGGCGCACCGGTGCGGTGTTGGAAGCTGTGCCGTCGAATCGCATCCAGCCGGTGACGCCCTGATAATAGTCCAGATTGCACACGAGATCGCGAATGCGCCAGCGGTTCGGACCCGCGCGGCGAATTGCGCTGAGCATGATCTGGGCGCCGTCGTATGCGTAGGCGGCATAGACATCGGGCTCGTGGCCCCAGCGCGCCTTGTAGCGGGCTGCGAAGCCGACCCAGAGCGGATCCTTTCGGTCGGGATCGAAGATGGAGGTGAACATCGTGCCTTCCGCCGCGTCGCCGGCGTTCTTCAGGAAGCTGTCTTCCAGCAACAGGTCCGTGCCAAAGAACCGCGCCTTGACCCCCGCCTCGCGGAACTGTCTGGCAAATCGACCGATGTCGGCGGGCTCACCGAGAAAGAAGATCGCGTCGGGTTGGGCTTCCTTGATTGCGGCGAGCTGGTAGGTGATGTCGGTCTTGCCGGGGACGAAGAGCAACTCCTGCACAACGGGACAGCCCAGCCGGCGGACGAAACTGTCGAACATGTTGGCTCCGACGCGGGCGAAACGGTCGCCCGCGCGCAGGACGGCGATGCGCCTGCAGCCACAGCGGTGGACGATCAAATCCGCCAGCTTCGATTCTTCCTGCCGCTGGTCGGGCAGCACCCGGAGCAGCCATGGAATCTGCGTCTCGGTCAGGGTCGGATCCGGATCCGAGGTGTTGATCATCACAATTTCGGTCTTGAGCGTGACGCGCAAAGCGACGTGCGCGTCGGTTCCATCGATCATGCCCAGGTAGCCAAGGACCTTCTCGTCCGCAAGGAGCGCAGCGAGATTTGCGGCGCCACCCCATTGGGCGAAGCCTACGTGCTCGACCAGCTCAAACGGCAGTTCGCCCGGCTGGCGCTCCCGGTTCGCCTCCTCGATCGCCTGAACGATGCCGGCCCGCGTGCGCTCGCTCCTGCCCCAATTCGCGCCGACCTTTGGGGAATCGATCAGGCCGATCCGGAGCGATTTCAGATCCGGTGGCGGCGGGTAGTCCCGGCCGGGACCCCGAAACGGCGTGCGGGTGACGAAGTAGCGTTGATACGGATCGATGTTGCTGAACGGCCAGAACACCTTCGGCACGCCGCCGAAGGCAGGATACAATTCGCCTGGGGTCCCGTAGATGAAGCGGGACGATGCCGACGGGTCGGCCGACGGCGATTGGGCTTTCGCAGCACCAATGGAAGCGGAAGCGAGAAGAGCGACCAGACACAATTTGAAGATATTCATGGGAGTCTCCTGGTGGATGAACGGGCTCAAGGAGTTGAGGCAACGGCCGGTACGATGGCTGGCGTGGCAAAGACGCCGTGGCTCAACCCGTTGTCGGTGGCGATCCAGGCTTCGTGGTCATCGGCCCAGATGGCCGTCACAAAGCCATCCGCCAACGCCGTCGTCGTGATGATGGTCTCGGGATCCTTCCCGGGCCGGTAGATCCGGACCACGCCCCGGCCCGCCTCGTCAACGGTATAATTGACCCAATTGATGCTGTCGGTCACCGAGAGGCCGCGATCGGTCGCCAGCCAGGCCACCCGGCCATGGGCGAAGACCGTGTTGACGAAGTTTGAGAGGAGAGGTGACTTGTTCTCGACCCAGGTGAGCCACGTCGCACGCGCGGTGTCGTAACGCGACGCCCCGAAATAGCTCGACTGCCAGAGAATGCCGTCGTCGAACGCGACCCCGGAGGTGACGTCGACGACAGGGCCGCTGTTGCACGTCAGCTGGATGTGAAAATCGCCGTCGGGATCGCGATAGGCCTTGAAGCTGCCGGTGCGCGGATCCAGCTCCACGATCCCGCCTGCCCAGATGCCGAGGTAGACGACGCCCTTCCCCTGGGCAAGTGAGTAGCACCAAGGCTCGTTCATGTCCGAGTTGGTCTCATTGTACAGTTTCCAGCCCTTGGTCTTGAGATCGTAAGCACCGGTCCCGGCGGCGGTCGCCGCCCAGACCGTGCCGCCGATGACCGCCACCCCGTAGACGACGTTGTTCGGCAGTCCGCTGTTGGTCTGCGTAAACACGGTGATCTGACCTCCACTGAAGCGGGAGAGGCCCTGCATGGTCGCAACCCACAGGTCGCCGGTGCGGGTGTCCTCGGCGATCCACAGCACGGTCGGGTTGCTGAGGCCGTCCTTCGTTCCGTAGGTGTGGAACCGGCCATCCGCCTCGCGCACGCACAGCCCGTTGTTCGTG
>CAZGOX010000333.1:0-2968 GCA_964527955.1 uncultured Opitutaceae bacterium
GCGACGCTCTTGCCGGAGATGCCACGCAGGTCGCGCAGCCATTCCTCGATCTCGGTGCGGGTGAGTTCGGCTACGCCCCGCTCGCCGAACCTTTGCTCGAAAATGGCGAGGCGATTGCGCAAGTCGCGTACGGATCGGTCGCGCAGGTTCTCCGATTCCTTTTGCGCCAGCAGCTTCCCGACTGCTTCCGTGACCGCAAGCGTCCCTGCGGGCGGCTGGTGCTGCTTTCTAGCCAGCGTCGCTGCCTCCTTGAGGGTCAGCCCGGTCCCGTTGAGGACAGCCAAGGCGGCGAGCGCATCCTCGCGCTCTGGCGGAGAAAGCAGGAAATGCTTCTGCCCGTCGCGATTGATGCCGCCATGCTGGTCCTTAGCCCAGGTTTCGGCGGCGTCGAGCGCCGAAAACTGTTTGAACCGCCGCTCACCCGCGAGGCGCCGCGGAATCGTGACGCGATACGAGAGGCCGCCATCGCGGCCCGAAAACCGGTTGATAATTTCGCGAATGCGAATGCCGGAGCCGGCCGGAAACTCCCAGCGGCGCAGTTTGTTTTTTCCAGTCTGTGCCATTCGCTTCCGTCTTTTGCCGGAAGCTGCTCTCAATGTCACCCTTTTTGAGAGGAATTGGAGAGGAGTTTTATAACTCGTTGATAAAGTGGTGGAGGTGGCGGGAGTTGAACCCGCGTGCCCCTGTCCATTGCACGCCGCGTCTACCTGTGTACCGCCGTTTTAATCTCGCCAGGGCTACGCGACGACATGCGCTCAGTCCCCAGCCAACTCCCGGTTGAAGATACGGCGCGCGGACCGCGAGTCGCCCCGCGCGCTATTCCTGCTGTCGTCGTCAGCTTCGGCTAGCAGGTGTCGCCGGGCTGACGTGGCCGCACTTAGGCGGCCAGAGGCATCTCTTCGAGGTTGCCGTTTATTTGTTTTGAAGGGGGTTTAGCGAGAGACCTTCGCTCTCGACAGGCAGCGGCGCACTCCAACCAAGGGTCGAATCCGGAACACCCCCATAAAGGGATAGGGTGGCTGGCAGGACACTGGTGCGCGAGCAGATCAAAGAACCGGGACGGAAGAACGTAGGCCGCGCGGGGAGGATTGCAAGGCTGTCGGCGGGAGGGGTGCGCCGGCTTGCTAGTATTCCGGCGAAAGGACGTTGACGAAAGGGACGCATGAGATACAAAAGAGATACTATGCCCATGATTTCCATCCGACTGACGGAGGAGGAAAGGCGCATTCTTGCCCAGCGTTCCCGCCAAGCAGGGATGAAGAAGGCCACCTTCGTGAGGAGCCTGATCCGCGATCGTCCGATTGAGACCGCAGCAGATGCCTTGACGGACCTTCAACAGCACATGGGTGACGAACGACTGAGGATCCGGCGATGACCCGTTGCCTGCTGGATTCCTCCTTTTTCATCGACCTGCTCAACGAAGCAGCCGATCGCAAGCCGGGGCCGGCCATGGCTTGGCTGCGGCGACATTCGACAGCCCAACTCTGGATCAGCCCCATCACCATGGCTGAGGTGCTCGAAGGAGCCGAGGACAGGGAGGCGGCCAAGGCTCGCCTGACTCGCTACCGCTGGCAGGGGATTGGCCATATTCATGCTGAACGCGTTGCGCTGCGTCAGGGCCGCGCCAGTCTTCGAATGGGGGAGAATGATGCATGGCAGGTGGCCGTGGCGGAACGGCTGGAGGCGGCGATCGTCGGCCACGATCCCAGGGCGTTTGAGCGCCTTGGAAGCGGATATGTCGACCATCGGACCCAAAGTTAGTTTGAAGGGGAAATTCGCCCGAACCTCCGGCGACAAGTTAGTGTCTGACGTGCCGGTGTTTCCGTGAAAGGATGGGCTCCTATGCAACAGACGCAGCCCGACTCAGGCATTCGATGGACGCGGCCGCTGCTGCCGTTGATGCGGGCGGGCTCGGGCTTGGTCGACAGGGCTCTGTGCGTGACGGGGGCGGTGCTCTTTTCGCAGCTGCCTGAATTCTTCCAGCAGTACCTGCAGAGGCTTGGCGGGCATCTGGCGGAGGCCCAGAGGCAGCTGGAGCAGTTCAGGAAGGTGGCGGAAAAGTCGGGCGTGAGTCTGGACCAGTTCGCGTCCGACGTCGCGGCGCAGAGGGACCCTGCGATGGCGCGGCTCGGCCAGGTGATCGGCGACGCCCATGCACGGGTCGACACGCTGGCGGCGGCGGAGTCGGCGCTGCGCGATGCCTCGGGCTGGACAAGGCCATTCGTGTTCCTCGGCCATGTTGATCCGCGGATTGCAAGGGGGACATGGGAGGCGTTCAGGCCCGCGGTGCCGACGACGGCCGAGGGGCTGGCCTATGCGGCGGTTGGGATGGTCGCGATGCTGGCGGCCTACCACTTGGGGGTGAGAGCCGGCACGACGTGGATGCACCGACGGACCGGAGGCGGCTCGTCGCAACGACTTCGCCCTACCTTGTGAGCGCGAGGACCGGCGGGCGCGAGCAAGCTCGCTGACCTACAAGGGAATTGGGGCAGAGGGGAACTGGGGTAGGCGGGGCCACCCGCACGTCCCTGACTCAGTGCATGTAGGAATTGAGGAGATTCTCGAGGTACTCCTGCTTCCCGCTCCGGAGCTTGGGCTCGCCGAGCTTCTTAAGGACGAGCTTTTCCAGGCCGGCGAAGCCGATCTTCCGGGTCTCGATGTCCTTGCCGAAGCCTGAATCGTAGCTCGCGTAGCGTTCCGACAGGAAGTTCGTGAACTGCCCCTCGGCCAGGATCCGCCGGGCTATCTTGAAGGCCAGGGCGTAGGCGTCGAAGCCGCCGATGTGCGCGTGGAATAGGTCCTCAAGGTCGGTGGATGGCCTGCGCAGCTTGGCGTCAAAATTGATGCCGCCCGAACCCAGGCCGCCTGCGTTGAGGATGCTCATGAGGGCGAGTGTGAGCTCCTTCACGTCGGTGTTGAACTGGTCGGTGTCCCAGCCGAGGAGCAGGTCGCCCGAGTTGGCGTCGAT
>CAZGOX010000334.1:0-2960 GCA_964527955.1 uncultured Opitutaceae bacterium
AGGTGCCGTCTTTGTCCATGATCCGGTGGCAGACCATGCAGATCGGCAGGATCCCCTCGAGCTGCCTCACCTTGTTCTTCGCGTGCGTGAGTCTCTGGTCGAAGGAGTGCACATAGAGGGTGATCACCGTCAGGGTGATGAAGGCCGTCACGCCGCGCTCCAAGTAGATCCACTCGTGGGAAAAGTGGAACCCCGCCGCATAGTCGACCCACCGCAACAGGACGGCCGAGACAAGGCAGAAAAACAGGCCCGCCGCCAGGTTCACCGCCCGAGTGACCCACCAGATCGGGATCAGGTAGAACAGGAACAGGCTGACCTGATATCCCGCGAGGTAGTCGAGCCAGGCGATTACGGCGAGCAGCGCGAGGGCGAGGAGGATTGTGCGGGTCTTATTGGCTTGGGTGGGCATGGACGGCTGGAGGCAGTGGTTATGTTTCGGATTGTTGTGACGTTTGGCACCGGGTTGCAACCGCACATTCCAATTCCGCTCTTGCGCGTCATTCTTCAGACTCTATGAACCTTTTACCTCGGGTGAACGGAAAAATCTTTAAGCATCAATGAGTGCGCGGAGTCATGTGTTGATCGCCCTGGCTGCCGTGGCCATTTTTGGCTACGCCGACTATCTCACCGGGTATGACGTTGGGTTTTATCTATTCTATGCCCTTCCTATCGCCTGGGTTGCCTGGACGGTTGGGAGGGGATGGGGAGTTGGCCTGAGCGCGATTGCCTCGGCGATATGGGCTTGGGCCGACCTCGCGGCGGGGCACCGATACGCGCATTCGTGGATCATCTGGGAGCGGTCGGCCATGAACCTGGCAACATTCGCCTTCATCGCTTTCAGCTTTGCCCACTTCAAGAGCAACCTTGCCAGAAAGGACAGGAAAGTCACCCAACTGGAAGGGATTCTTCCGGTCTGCTTGGCCTGCAAGCGAATCAGGACGCCCACGGGGGACTGGGCTGATCTGGGAGACTATCTTGAAGAGCACAGCGGGGCAAAGGCTGAGAGATGCCTATGCCCGGACTGCCGCGGGGAACGTGAAACTTAGTCTCCGCAATCGCCCGCCATCCGATTTCAGCGCCTGTGTCGGGATAAACCCGCTTCCCGCAACAAGGTCAGACCCTCAGCGAGGCGCGGAATCCCCTGGCGCTGTAGTAGGACTGCGCGCCGTTGTGGTATACAAAGACACGGCCGAAGCGGCGGTCACAAAAGAGGGCACCGCCGAGCTTTCTTACCTCCGCGGGGGTCTTCACCCAACTCGATGTCTTGGTGTCGAAGGTCCCGAGTTTCTGCAGCTCCCGATATTGCCCCTCGGTCAGGAGCTCAACGCCCATGGCCGCCGCCGCGTCAACGACGTTGTTTGCCGGCTTGTGTTCCTTCCGCGACTCCAGCGCCTCGCGGTCATAACAGAAGCCTGCGCGGCCCAGGGGACTTTCCACCGAACAATCGACGAAGACGTATTCGCCCGTCTCCTTGTCATGTCCTGCAACATCCGGCTTACCGCCGGTCCTTTCCATCTCTTGGAGGGACCAGAGTTTGCCGCCACTGGATTCCAGTCTGGTTCTCACCTTGTCCCACTCGAGTCCTTCATGGCGGTCCATGTTTGCCTCGAAACGGGCCTTTAACACCCTAAGGAGTTCTTCCCGCTGCCGTGGAGCCAGTTCTTTCGCCATTCCAACGCCCTTCATGTGGCCCTAGATCAGCCAGGGAACGAGCGCTTTGACCTCGTCCTTGTACGCCGCATACTCGCTCCCGAATTCCTCAGTCAGCCACCGTTCCTCAAGCCGCAGTTTCCGAACCAGGCTAGCCGTCGCTAGGATGAGGCCGAGGACGGCCCGCCATTCGTCGACCGCGATCGTCGTGCCGAGCAGTGCGAAGAGGAGCCCGGTGTAGATAGGATGGCGAACCAAGGCATAGGGGCCGGAGCGGACCAGGCGGTGGCCGGCCTTGAGCGTGACGTAGCCGCTCCAATTCCGGCCCAGGCTCAGGCGCGCCCAGACGGTGAATCCCAGGCCGGCGACCAGCAGGGCGGCCCCGATCACGAAGAAAGCCTCCGTCCTTGGCACAACCCGCTCTCCGAGCCAGCCATAGCCGAGATTGGAAAAAGAAATCAGGGCGACTGCCACAGCCATTTCCGCCAAATAGAGAAATCTCTCGCGTGAATTCTGGCGGCGCTTTTCCGAACTCGACCATCGGCTGCTCGCAAGCCAGCCGATGCCCCAGGCCAGCCAGAGCACCTGGAAGAGATATTCGTGGAGCAAGCGCATGAACTCGATACGACCATGAGGGGTAGGTGGGGAAAGTGAAGCATGATTGGGGCTAGCCTGTGGACGGTTGCCCATGAAGGATCCACGGAGATTTGCCCCTGGCACTGAAAGCAATCTCACACGCCAGGATGGAATCGACTTCTTGCACCTGGCGCCAAAGATCGGCATTGTGACCGGAACCGCTCCCTAACTTTCTCCCGGGCCAACCAAGCCCTTGCCGATTTCCGGTCCGGGCGGATTTCGAAGGCGCCGCGGTTCTTGTGCCGTGAAAGTCTGGCTCTACGCCCTGTCCTTGATTGCCCTCGCCGGGTCTTCCGGCGTTCGGGGGGCAGAGATGAATGCGGGTCTGCCTGGCGCCGGGCGTCCGGGGCAGCCTTTCATCACCAGCATTCGGCAGTTCTGGAGTCTGAGCCTTGAGCAGAAATCGCGTCCCGCGGCTTTTCGGCTGGATTGCAGCGTCACATTTTTCGACCCCATTTGGAGGATCCTCTTCGTCGAGGACGCCGACGGCGAAGGCGCCTATGTGCCGTCCAACAACCTGGATTTTCCCTTCAAGGCGGGCCAGCGCTTCGTCGCTGTCGGCCGGTTTGATCCTCCCATCTCCGACCTCTCATTCAATCACGCCGTTTTCACCCCTGAGGGCCTTGCAAGTCCTCCGCCCAAGGCGATAGCCGAGGGCATAGGGGAATGGGAGC
>CAZGOX010000335.1:0-2952 GCA_964527955.1 uncultured Opitutaceae bacterium
GCTCCTCAGGAGCCTTTGAGGTCGACCCGCTGAGCTCATGGAGGGCCAAGCAGTTTGTCGACAAGGGCGAGGATCCCGTGCTGATCGCCAGGGGCAAGGTGCTCTTCGCGGCGCCCCCCGCTGACGGCGGCAAGACTTGTGGCACATGCCACACGATCCGAGGGGTAAGCGGGGCGATAGGCGTCCAGGGGCCCGACCTGACCCATGTGGGCGCCCGGACCACGCTCGCGGGTTCATGGCTGGACAACACACCGGAGCAGCTGCGGCGCTGGATCCACAATCCTGAGGCGGTGAAGCCGGGCAACAAGATGTGGGTGAATGGCTACGTGCCGAACAACATCAAACTCACTCCGGAGGACGAGGCCGCCCTGGTCGCCTTCCTCGAAAGCCTGAAATAACCATGGACGCACTGGCCAAATCCGAATTTCTGCCCAAGGAGCACGTTTCCCAGAAGCCGCTGGTGCTCTGGCGTCCCACCGCCAAGACCGGCCTGATGAGCTGGCTGACCACGGTCGACCACAAGCGCATCGGCTTCCTCTACGGGTTTTTTGCCCTTATCTTCTTCCTGGTGGGCGGAATCGAGGCCCTGTTGATCCGCCTCCAGCTCGCGGTCCCGAACAACCATGTGCTGACCTCCCATCAATACAACGAGATGTTCACGATGCATGCGACGACGATGATCTTCCTCGCCGTCATGCCGTTGAGCGCGGCCTTCTTCAACTTCATCATGCCGCTTCAGATTGGCGCCCGGGACGTCGCCTTTCCCAGGCTCAACGCGTTCTCGCTTTGGACCTTCGTCGCCGGGGCGATCATCCTCAACATCGGGTGGTTTCGGATGGACGGGGCCCCGGCCGGCGGCTGGTTCGGATACACCCCGCTGACGACCCATCAATTCAGCCCGCACCACGACATCGACATGTGGGTGATGGGCCTGCAGCTCCTCGGCGTGGCCTCCGTCGCCGCCTCGCTCAATTTCGTCGTCACCATCATCAACCTCAGGGCGCCGGGGATGACGATGATGCGGATGCCGGTCTTCACCTGGATGACCCTGGTGACCGCATTCCTGATCGTCCTGGCGTTCCCGGCCATCACGATCGCGCTCGTCGAGCTGATGATGGACCGGCTCTTCGGCACGAACTTCTTCGAGGTCTCGAACGGCGGCATGCCGATCCTCTGGACCCACCTTTTCTGGGTCTTCGGCCACCCCGAGGTGTACATCCTGATCCTGCCCGCGATGGGCATCATCTCGGAGATCCTCCCGACGTTCTCGCGCAAGCCGTTGTTCGGCTACCCGATCGTTGTGTTCTCGGGCGCCAGCATCGGGTTCCTCGGCTTCGGCGTCTGGAGCCACCACATGTTCACGACCGGGATGGGCGCGATGGCGACGGCGGCATTCTCGCTGACGACCATGTGCATCGCGGTCCCCACGGGCGTGAAGATCTTCAATTGGATTGGGACGCTCTGGGGCGGGCACCTTAAGATGCGCACCCCCATGATGTTCGCGCTTGGCTTCATCTGGCTGTTCATGATCGGCGGGTTTTCCGGGGTCATGCACGCGGCCGCTCCCGCCGACGCCCAGCAGCACAACAGCTACTTCGTGGTCGCCCACTTCCACTATGTCCTGATCGGTGGCTCGCTCTTCGGGCTTCTCGCCGGGATCCATTACTGGTTCCCCCTGATGTTCGGCCGCAAGATCAGCGAGTTCTGGGGCAAGGTCTCCTTCTGGGTCATCTTTGTCGGGTTCAACGTCACGTTCTTCCCGATGCATTTTCTCGGGCTGAACGGGATGCCGCGGCGCACGTACACCTATGACGCCGACATGGGATGGGCCCAGGGCAACCTGATCGCGACGATCGGGGCCTTCATTCTCGCGATCGGGGTGGGGATCTACTTCGTCACGATGATCTACACCTTCTTTCGTGGCGAAGTCACGACGCGCGACCCCTGGGATGCGCGCACGCTCGAGTGGAGCCTGCCGAACCCCCCTCCCGAGTACAACTACCGCTTCACCCCCCACGTGCACGCCCGGGACGACTGGTGGCATTTCAAGCAGCATCCCGACGAGGCCGCCGCCGCCAAGGCGGAGCACGAGAAGGAGGATGCCGGCCATGGCGGGATCCACATGCCCTTCCAGTCCATCTACCCGTTCACGGCCGGGATCGGTCTCCTGATCGGCGGCATCGGCGTCTCCGTCGTGGATCCCGGCTCGGGCCGCAAGCTGGCCATCGCCATCATCGGCGGGGTGATCCTGGTGGTGTCCATCTACCTCTGGTCCCTCGAGGGCAATGAGGGCTACCACCTCCATCCCGAGGACGAGGATCCACACTCATGAGCAGCACCGCGGCCGTTGGCGCCATAGACCACCACCACGACCCGACGACCTCGACGGGCATACCCAACAAGAAGCTCGTCATGTGGGCGTTCCTGGCGTCCGACTGCATGTTCTTCGGGTGCCTGATCTCGACCCACCTGATCTACCGGCTCCACCCGCCGGCCAGTGCGCCCCAGGCGCGGCAGGTGTTCAGCATCGAGCTCACCTCCTTCTCGACGTTCATCCTGCTCATGTCCTCGCTGATGATGGCGCTCGCCGTCAACGCGATCCAGAAGGGGAACCTGAAGAGCCTCCGGGCATCCCTCCTGACCACGATCTTCTTCGGCTGCATCTTCCTCGGCTGCCAGGTGTACGAGTTCAACAACTTCGTGTTCGAGCACCACATGACGATCACGAACAGCATCCTGGGGACCACGTTCTTCACGCTCACCGGCACGCATGGCACGCACGTGGCTATCGGCGTCTTCTGGCTGCTGCTGATGTACGTGCGCTCGTTCCAGCCCAAGGATCCGGAGACCCGGCCCGCCTGGTTCCTCGGGAACGTGGCGCACATTGCGGTCTTCATCGGCGCGATCCTGCTCAGCGGCTACGTGCTGATCGAGCTCGCCTGGGCGATGCAG
>CAZGOX010000336.1:0-2952 GCA_964527955.1 uncultured Opitutaceae bacterium
CTGGATGCCGAAGGTCTCCCGAGTTCTCGTGTAGTCCTCGCCGCCGAGTCGCCCGATGAGGTCCAGCTTCGCGGAATCGGGAAAGCCCCCGGGGCCGAGGATGTCGTCTCTGACGTGGGCCGTGATGATGAGCCCGAAGATGACATTGGCAGCAAGCGGGCCCGTGCCGATGTGGACAATCTGGTCAAGCTTGCATTCGTACGCCACCGGAGATGCCGCGACCCTCGGCGGCCGCACCTTTTCCGAGGGCGCCGCCTCGATGCCGAAAGCCGAGAACTCGCTCTCCCCGTAGGGCAGGAGCGCCGCGCAGTTGTTCATCTGCTCGGCGAGCGAAAACGGCACCAGGTTGACGACAAATTCCGGGACCGCCTCGATGTTGCGGACCGTGTCCTTCTTGGTGCCATCGCGGGTGTTGACGGGCACGAACATGAGCGTGGGCGGATTCGCGGTCACGCCCTGGAAGAAGCTGAACGGGGCGAGGTTCGTCTTGCCGTCAGGCGAAATCGTCGAGACCCACGCGATGGGCCTAGGCAGGATGGTGGACGTCATCCACTGGTAGGCGATGCGGGGCTTGAGCGAGGCGAAGTCGAGAAGCATTCCATTCTTCTAGGAGAAGAACCGGGGCGTGACGAAGAAAATCACGGCGCCGGCGGGGCCGGACCCCGGCGTCACACCGTGCAGACCGCGACAGCCTCGGCCAGTGACGTGAAGGGGTCGCGGGCGGGAATGAATTCCTGCGCGAGGAAGCCGCGGTGTCCGACCTCCTTGATCGCGCGGGCGATCGCCGGGTAGTTGAGCTCCTGGGCCCCGTCGATCTCGTGGCGGCCGGGGACCCCGCCCGTGTGGTAGTGGGCGATGTAGGCGTGGTTGTCGCGGATCGTCCGGATCACGTCCCCCTCCATGATCTGCATGTGGTAGATGTCATAGAGGAGCTTGAAACGCTCCGAGCCGACGCGCTTGACGAGCTCCACGCCCCATGCCGTGTGGTCGCACATGTAGTCGTGGTGGTCGATCTTGCTGTTCAGGAGCTCCATGCAGACCGTGACCTTGCGCCTCTCCGCCTCGCCGACGATCTGCTTAAGCGCGACGGCGCAGTTGGCGAGGCCGAGCTCGTCGTCCATGCCGCCGCGGTTCCCCGAGAAGCAGATCACGTTGGGGAGCCCCGCGTCGGCGCATGCCCCGATGCGCGCGATCATGCCGGGAACCATGACGGCGTGATGCTCGATCCGGTTGAGGCCCTCGGGAATCCGCGTCGCCCCCATCGCCATCGCGCACGTGAGGCCGTGCTTCTGCACCACGGGCCATTCCGGAGGCTCGAGCAGCTCAACCGATTCCAGGCCGATGCGCTTGGCCCCGCGCGCGAGGTCGTCCAGGGGGATGTTCTGGTAGCACCAGCGGCACACCGAATGCCTGAAAGAGCCGCCCGGGGAGGGCCCGGCGGGCTTGGCCGGAAGGGGCTTTGCCTCCTCCGAACGCCCCAGGGGCAGGGCTGCCAGGGCGGCCGAACCGGCCATCGCCTTAAGTGCGTCGCGTCGTGAAATGTTCATAGTCGCCGGTGGTCCACGGGTCGTGGCCGGCTCCCTAGATCACTAGACCGGCGCCGCCTTCGGGTCGAGCCCGCATGCCCCGTCCGGACCGGGGTCACTCGACCGTCGTCAGGTGCCACTGCCTGCAGTAGGGGCAGAGGTAGGCCTTTCGCTGGCGCTCGACTCCGGCGCAGAGCGCTGCGTCAAGCGCGTCGCCCTGGGTGCGGTATCTCCGCTTGCGGAAGCACCGCAGCTGGCGGTCCTCTCGGCTAGGCTCCTTCATTCTTGTCGCGGCCCATGCTCGGCCGATCGCCGTCCGAGAGCTGGAGCGGCTCGCATTATTATGGGATGAAACATGTTATAACTTCCACCTTCCGCCCTCCGCACCGCTTCTCGCCTGGGTTGGCCCAAGGGTTAGCGCGGGGGCCAGCCTCGTCAAATCTTTGAGGCCATACCCTGCGAATGCGCCCGCGTTCGGCGGGATTGGCTATGAAATTAAGGTAAACTAGGTGATGACCCCATTCTGTTGAGCTGGCGGGCGGTCCATATTTGGGCTGAACGAGGAACAACATGAAGATACTCACTTATCTTGCCCCGGCCGCCGCAGGCGCTGGCCTTATCCTTCTTTTGCTGTCCGGATGCACCCGAACTGACAAGGCGGCCCAAAGCAAGAGCGCACCCGCTCCCGAGCGGCCGGCGGTCATTCAGACGCCTGTTCCGGCCGCCAAGCCCGTGAAGGTGATGCAGAGCGCCGGCAATCTGCCCACGGCCACCGCGTCTGACACTTGGGCCGCTATCAAGGACTTGACCTACGAGCAGCGCGCCGAATTCGCCGCCGGGGCCGCCTCATTGGAAAACGTGCTGGCTGGCCAGATCTCCGAGTTGAGAGCGAAGCGCGCGGCTATGGCGGCCAGCACGACAGATTGGGACTTTGCGATGAAGGAGCTCAATGACTCCCAGGCCTACCTCAAGTCGATGGTCGAGGAGGCGGGCCGCGCCACGCCGGAGACCTGGGACCAGGAGAAGGACAAGGTCTCGATGGCATGGCAAAGGGCCGAGGAGGCCTGCGAGAAGGTCAGGATGTCGACGACGTCCTGACAAGGGCCCGCTAAAGCATTGGAGAGAGGGGCCTTAGCGCCGCCTCGGCGAACCGCCTTCGGAAGGGGCGCTTGGCGAACACCGCCGGGTCTATCTCCTGGGAGAGGTTGAAATCGTGCTCGAGGATGCGGGCGAGCTCACCGTTACGCTCGGCCGAATGGAACAGCAGGTTGAGCTCGAAGTTGAGCCGCATCGACCGGTAGTCCAGGTTGGCCGACCCTATCATCGCCCAACGCTCATCGGCCAGCATGACCTTCGCGTGGTTGATCCCGACCGAGTACTCAAAGATCCGCACGCCCGCGGCGAGCAGCTGCGAGTAGTATGAGCG
>CAZGOX010000337.1:0-1553 GCA_964527955.1 uncultured Opitutaceae bacterium
TGGAGGCAGGGACGGGCGTCCCGCCCGTCCGGGAATACTTGCAGGCCGATGGGTGGCCCCTCGGCCTGTCTTGAATGGGCTCAATTCGCCCGGGGTCTTGGAATGACCCAGGGGTGTGCCCGGACGCCCGGGCCGGGCGTCCCTACCTGAAAAAGTTGCTGCACCGGGCCCACGGATTCAGGTTCGGAGCGTCGGCTTCATGCAATCCATTCCCCTCACCCTCTTTGAGACGTATCTCTTCCACGAGGACCGGCCGGCGTATCCGTGCTGGATCCTGACGAAGTACCGGTTCCGGGGCACATTCCAGAGGGAGGTTCTCCAGCATGCCTGGGAGCAGGTGAACCTGCGGCATCCATTTCTGACTGCGGTGGTCAGAAGAAACTGGAGGGGACGGCTGTTCTGGGAACCTGCCGTGGATTTCAAACCGACCGTGGAGTGGGCCACCGCCAGGCAGCAGACCGGCTGGCCATCCTGGAAGACGATCGACTTGGAGAGGGAGCCCGGGGTCCATCTCATCGCTGCGGAGGGGGACGGGAATGCGGAGTTGTTTCTCCAGGTTCACCATTCCCTCCACGACGGAGCCGGCACGTTTGCCGTGATGGATGACCTGCTGGTCCATTATGCCAGGATGCTGGGATCGCAGGTCGAGCCTGCCAGGCTGCGGCCCGACTTGTTGGCGGGCAGGAACGGATTCGGACTTTCCGCCTGGGAAAGGCTGCGCATGGCGCCCATGCAGGCCATCGGCCTCGCGGCCAGCCTGCAATTGCACATGGCAACGGTGGCCCCCCTCCGCCCCGCCCCGCCGGTTCCCGACGGGGATCCGTTTCCTCCCGGGATGCCCGCGATGGCAAGCAGGCGCTTTCCGCCGGAGGTGTTCAAGGGCCTGCGCGAGGCCGCGAAGCGAAATGGCGCCGGGGTCCACGACCTGTTGGTGCGCGACGCCCAGGCTGCGCTTGGCGCTTGGCTCAAGCTCCACGGCAGCGCGGGTCCGCTCGAGTGGACCCGGCTGGCGCTGCCCGTCAACCTGCGCCGGCCCTCGGACACCCAGCTTCCCGCCGCCAACCTCGTGGGACTTGTCGGCATCGATCGCCGGGTCAAGTCGCTGGCGCGGCGGGAGCGCCTCCTGGTTCGGGCGCGGGAGGACCTGGGCTGGGTCAAGAGAAAGAGGCTGGGCTACGTTTTCCTGGTCGTCCTTTGGCTGCAGGGGCTCCTGCCGGGCGGGATCCGCCGCTACGCGCGGCGGAGAAAATGCCGGGCCACCCTCCTTCTGACCAACTTGGGGCAGGTCCTGTCGACCAGCCCGCTTCTCAATGCAGACGGCAGGGTCTCGGTGCCGGGGGCGGTCCTCGAGGATGTCTGCCTTCAGGCGCCGGTTCGCCCCGGCACATCCGCCTGTCTGGCCGTGGGCGTCTACGCGAGCGGACTCGCGGCGGACCTGACCTACGATCCCCGGGTGCTGACCCAGGCCCAGGCCGAGGACCTGGTCCAGGCCTTCTCGGACCAAGTGAGGCTGACGACTGAATCCGCCGGTCCCCCCGCTGCCTGAGCCCCAA
>CAZGOX010000337.1:1653-2936 GCA_964527955.1 uncultured Opitutaceae bacterium
GTTCCGACGGTGTCAGGACGAGACGTGGCCCGAAACGAGCTTGGTCATCTCGAACATGCTGACCTTGGACTTGCCGTTGAACACCGGCTTCAGATTGTCGTCGGCGACGATCATCTTCCGGTCCTTCTTGTCCTGAAGGCTGTGCTTCTTGATGTAATCCCAGAGCTTCTTGGTGAGCTCCGTGCGGGGCAGGGGCTTGCTGCCGATGACGGCTGCAAGGGCGGCATCCGGAGTGACCGGGGCCATGAACTTAGCATTGGGTTTACGGGCGGGTTTTTTAGCCATAGTGAGTTTCGGTATAGGGTGGTTTCAGAGCAACGCAACGCCTTTCTAGAGGGAAACCCGGGTGTTTTCCGAGGAAAAAATGACAAATTTGTCGCGACACTAGGACGGCGGCAGGTCGTCCATCTGGACGAACTGGCGGTGGAGCGCCGCGTAATGCCCGCCGGCGGCGAGCAGCTGGTCGTGGGTTCCGCGCTCGACGATCCGCCCCTGGTCGAGGACGAGGACCAGGTCGGCGTGGCGGATGGTGCTCAGGCGGTGGGCCACGATGAAGCTGGTCCGCCCCTTGAGAAGCGTGACCAGGGCCTTCTGGAGGCGCGCCTCCGTGAGCGCGTCGATCGAGCTGGTGGCCTCGTCCAGGACCACGATCCGCGGATCGGCAAGGAGAGCCCGGGCAAAACACACGAGCTGGCGCTGGCCGACCGACAGACCGGAACCGTGCTCGCCCACCTCCGTCCGCAGGCCGCGGGGGAGGGCCTCGATGAGGTCGAGGCAATCGAGCCTTGCCGCCACGTCCCGGACCTCGTCCTCGGAGGCCTCGGGCCTGCTCATCCGGATATTCTCAAGGACCGTGCCGCTGAACAGGAAGTTCTGCTGCGGCACCAGCCCCATTTGGCGGTGGAGCGACTTGCTGGTGATCGCCCGAATCTCGACCCCGTCCACGCGAACCTCCCCCTGGGTCGGCAGGTAGAACTTTGACACAAGGTTGATGATCGAGGTCTTCCCGCTGCCGGTGTGGCCCACGAGCGCCACCGACATGCCGGGCCCGGCCGTGAAGTCGATGTCGTGCAGGACGAGGCGCCCCGGGGCGTATCCGAACGACACCCTCCTGAACTCCACCTGGGCGCCGGTTCCCGCGGATCGAGGGAGGTCGCAGGCGGAAGGATCGTCCTCCCAGTCCGGAGGCGTGTCGATGAGGTGGAAGACCCGTTCGGCTCCGGCCATGGCCACGAGGGCCTGGTTGTACTGGTTGCCGATGACGGTGATCGGGGAGAAGAAGA
>CAZGOX010000338.1:0-2926 GCA_964527955.1 uncultured Opitutaceae bacterium
TGGGCAAATTCTTGCGACGCACCTCACTCGATGAGTTTCCGCAATTCCTCCAGGGCCTGGCCTCCACCCATGCCCCCGGGAATCGTCAAGTCGAGTATCACTAAGGAATAAGGACGACCCGCCTGCAGGGCCTTGGTAAATTCAAGTAGCGCCTCGGCCCCGTCGGACACCGCGCACACGTCATAACCCTGGCGACGGAGGATTGCGGTCCCCAGCTGCCGGAGCAAGGCCTCATCATCCATCAAGAGTATCCTGACACTGCCCGGACTCCCGGCCGGGAGTCCCCTTCCTCCGGGAGCGTTTTGCGAGGGCCGGCGGCTTTGCGCAGCCGGAAGCCAGATTTGAAAAGTGGTGCCCCGTCCAAGCCTGGATTCAACGGATATGTGACCGAGGTGCTTCGTGATGATGGAATGCACGGTGGCGAGTCCGAGCCCGTTGCCGCGCGTCTTGGTGGTGAAGTAGGGATCAAAAATCTTGTCCAAATTGCGCTGCGGGATGCCCTCCCCATGGTCCGAAATGGAAAGGTGCAGGTAACGGCCCGGCGCCAACACCTGACCGATCCCCGCCTCCACCGTCGCGTTCCGCATTGCGATATCGATCACTCCACCCTTGGGCATGGCCTGCATGGCATTGATGACCAAGTTCTGGACCACCTGGCCGATCTGGCCCTTGTCAACGTCCGCGGGCCAGAGATCGTCCGGAATGTCGTAAAGACACCGTACCTTGGACCCGTGCAACGCAAAGTCCGTGACCTCGTGAACCACCGCCTGCAGGGATACGGACTCCCGGATGGGCGCGCCACCCTTGGCAAACGTCAGCAGTTGCTGCGTCAGGTCCTTTGCGCGATTGGTCGCCTTTTCGGCGTCACGAAGCAGGCCCGCGCATTCGGGCTGGATCTGGGAGTCGAGCAGCGCAAGCGACAGATTTCCCATCACGGCGGTGAGCAGGTTGTTGAAGTCGTGCGCGATGCCGCCGGCCAGCAGACCCAGGGACTCCAGCTTGCCCACCCGCTGCAGCTCGGCCTCAAGCTGGGACTCGCGCCTCACCTTGTGGCGTATCTCCGCGGTTTGCTTGCGGACAAGCCGCCTCAGGGCCGCCACCCAGACGATGAAAAGGACCATGGCGCTGCTGAGCGCCCCGGCGACGGCCAGGACGAGCCCGCGGGTGAGCCAAGGCGGGCGCCGGACCACCGTGACGTCGTCCGGGGCGCGGAGGTCGATCTGGCAGCTCAAGGGCCGGCCAAAATCGTCGTACCTCACCTCGTAGACGCCCGTCAGCGAAAGGAGGCTGCCCTTGGAGACGGCCAATGGAGCTCCGCTCCACCCGGCTTGGTCAAGAAAGGCTTCGAAGATCACGTTGCCCCTTTGCAGGGTCAGGCGAAACTGGCTCTCGGTTTTTGAGAAATCAATCAGCGTTGCCTCGGTCCTGACGAGGCGTCCGTCGAATTGAACCGACGGAGTATATTGGGGCGATATGGGGATTGGCGACGGCTGCTCACCGCGGCCGGTCTTCCTATAAACGGCCTCGCGCAGGGTTACGCGGCCTCCCTGCCGGGAGAGCAGGCCCACGGCTTCGATCCGGTCTCCGGGCTGAAGGCGTGTTTTGTCCGGCGAGAACACGACCAGGCTCGGGCCGCCGTCCTCGATGAAGATGTAACGCCCTGGCGATTGGTCGAGGACCACACCGGAAACGCGCAGCAGCCGGTTGAAAGACTGGGCTGAATTGAATTGGCCGAGGCTTGCCAGCGAGCGGACAGGCACATCGAAGGGGTCCTTGGGCCTGTTCTGCTCCACCTCGACGTAATCGGTCGACGGCACCCAAAGTTTGATGCCTGTCAGCTCGCGCTGTCCGTTCGTGTCCGCCGTGCAGACGCCCTTCGCGCGGATGATGTCCCCGGCAAGCGCCGAAGCATTTCCTCCAACCGGCATCTCGGCCTCGAACTCGCCTGTTGGCGTAACCAGTTTCAGGTGGTACATTCCTTCCCGACGCTCGACGCTTCGAACGTAGCCGCGCATCTCAACCCAATTGGCCTCCTCCACGCCCGTGAGCGCATGCTCCAGTGAAACCGGAGCGGCCACCGCCACAAGCAGGTCGCTGGTTCGTTCGACCCGCAGCGCCTTTACAATCGGTGCAAACGAGCCCATCCCACTCACACCGCTCACCTTCACATTTCGCCCCGGTTCATAGAATACTGAATCGTGACTGTCACGAATCACGCAGACGCCGCCGCTCGAATCCTCGATAAAGTAGAAAGGCGAGCCCTTCATGGACCAGGTGACGACCCCGGTCAGAGAGACTGGGCGGCCTCGGGCAGCCTCGTCGGGTGCGAGCTCGAGAACCTGCGCCGTTAGGCGCAGCAGGTCCGCCGAGGACGGGGAGGACGCGGGGGACGGATGGTGCGCAGACACCCGAAAGAGACCGTTGGTAAGAAGCCATTGCGTTCCCCGGGTTGCCGGGAAGCCCACGGCTTCAACCGTTTCGTCGATTGCGCAAAGGCGAATCTGGCCGGTCATGATATCCACCTGTCCGCTGCCATCGCGAATCCGCAGATAGTGACCAGGGTTCTGGGCCTTTACCTGGCCGGAAACGCGCACCATCGCATTCCCTGAAAGCCGCTCCAGCGACGCGATCGGCACAATCGGAACCCGGAAGCGCGGATCGTCGTCGAGGGCGCCTAGCACTTTCAGGCGATCGAGTCCCGAAACCATGATATCGACCTCCGATAGTTTGCCGTCCAGGCCCGATCTTGGGTTGTAGACCCCCTCCAAGTTCACAAGCTTGTCGGCCAGGTCCGGCGTGGGGATGTCCGGAGCAATCAGAACCCAGGCGATCACGGTTTGTCCGTCGACGGAGAGCGCGAGCTGCACGTGCCTCGAATCCGTGCGAATGCAGCGATCGACCAATCCCTCGGTCGAGACGAGCGTGC
>CAZGOX010000339.1:0-2906 GCA_964527955.1 uncultured Opitutaceae bacterium
CCGGGGGCCCGGGGGGGGTCCTTTGCTGGGGGGGGGCTGTTTGTTTTAACCCCCGCGGGGTATTAAAAAACTACCCGCGCGACCCCTTTGCCTTTCAGGCGGCCTGGACCCTCGGGCGGGAGACTTTCTGGGCGGGCACGACCACGACAGGGCAGGGCGCGCTCTTGAGCACCCGGGTTGTCGTGCTGCCCGCGATCAGGTCGTACAGGGCCGTGTGGCCGTGGGACCCGATGACGATGTGGTCGGCCGAGAGCTTTTGGGCCTGCTCGAGGATCACCTGGGCCGGCACGCCGCTCATCTGGATAATCCGGGAGGGAACGCCCCTCCTCAGAAGCTCGCGGCGCCAGCGCGCCAGCTCCCTGGCCGAGGCCTTCTCCGTCGCCGCGATCAGCGGGACGATGGACTCGGGGATGTCGCTGAACTCATACGGGTACAGCGGGGGCGAGATGACATTCAGGAGGACGATGCGCGCAGGGCGCAGGTTCGCGAGTGCCGCCGCCTCCGCCACAACTCCTTCGGTGACGTTGGAGAAATCGATGGGAACGAGGATGGTCTTCACGTGAGGCATGGTTTGGAGGTTGATTACGCCGCGTAGGTCATCCGGACCCCGCGGTTCGGCGGGGTTGAGATCCTGGTGTGGACCCGGTCCCGGTAGGCGGAGGGCGCCTCGCCGGCGATCCGGCGGAACACCCGGTTGAACTGCGAGAGGGATTGGAAGCCCGCCTCATACGCGGCCTCGCTCACCCGCTTGTGCGGATCGAGGAGGAGCTGCTTGATGGTCTCGACCCGGACGCGGGCGAGGTACTCGGTGAAGGTGAGGCCCGTCGCCTTCTTGAACACCTTGCAGAAGTAGAACACGCTCATGTTCACGGCATGTGCGACCGAGTTGAGCGAGATCTCGTCGGCCTGGTGCTCGGCGATGAAGGTCCTCGCCTTGCTCACCGCGGGGGCCTCGGCCGTCGCTTCCTGCACCATGAGCTGGTTGCCGACGGTCGAGAGGTGCTGCGCAAAGATCGTGAGCAGCCGCAGGACCGACTCGTATTGCTTCGGCGTGACGACCCGGGTCCGGAAGTAGGCTTCCTCCAGCTCCTTCAAGTCCGAGGCGGCGCCCCATTCGATGAGCTGTTTGCCGGCCTGCCGGAAGAGGGCCTTGGAAGGCTTCTTGAACATGACCTGGCCGGTCTGCAGGTAGGCCATGACCTGCTCCCCCACGCGGATCGGCACAAGGGACTCGCTGAGTCCCGCGAAGCACTTGAGCGTCTTCGGGCCCGGCCCGGCCTCGCACTCGACCCGCTGCTGCATCTGGAGGCAGCTCGAACATGACTTGCTGGTGCGGGACATGACGGCGCAGAATGGGTTGACCATCTTGCATCCCTGATAGTTGTCCTGGATGGATCCCACCGGGCGGAGAGCCAACGGAAGGCCGGTTGTCGTTTGAAAGGCCTGCGCATAATTCCGGTAGAGTTCCGACTTTTTCACATGGGCGACCCAATCGCGGCTGATTCGGTCTCTGTTGTTGTCGGGGCTCATTCCGTCAAGATTGCAGGCCTGTTCCCTAAAGGGTGTGGAGGGCGGTTGCATGGGTCCAGAGTACCAGAGACCGGGGGTTCCGGGAATCGGAGCCCCGCCTCTATCTCCCTAAGGATTTCCCTTAGCAGGGTATTGCCCCGGGCCGCTCCCGCTGTTAGCTCTTCCACTTGTGGCATCCGACGACCCAACCCAGTCAGCCAGAGGCAGGCCGAGTGCCGGACAGACCCCTTCTGAGGGGACCGAGGCCGGTTTGAGGCTGCTCGCCACCGAAGGGGAACTCCGGGACATCAAGGCCGCCCTGGACGAGCATTCGATCGTGGCGATAACGGACGGCGCCGGGAAGATCACCTACGCCAACGACAAATTCTGCTCCATCTCGCAATACTCCCCGAAGGAGCTGCTCGGCAGGGACCACAGGATCATCAATTCAGGGTGGCACTCGAAGGAGTTCTTCCGGGACCTTTGGGGGACCATCCGCCACGGGAGGGTGTGGCATGGCGAGATCAGGAACCGGGCGAAGGACGGGTCGTTCTACTGGGTCGACACGACGATCTTTCCCAGGCTCGACCAGGATGGCAACCCCTTGCAGTTCATATCGATCCGGACCGACATCACGAAGCGCAAGGCAAACGAGGAGAAGCTGCAGCACTTGACTGCGGAGATCCTGGGGATCGCCGAGCGGGAGAGAAGCCGAATCGGGGCCGACCTCCACGACGGGCTGGGCCAGCAATTGACGGCGATCGAGCTCATGTGCGCCGGGGTCAAGGACGACGCCGCAAAGGCCGACTCCCGCATCGCCGGAAGCCTGGACGAAATCGGGCGGCTGCTGCGCGACGCGGTTTCCCAGACCCGGTCCATGGCCCGGGGTCTGGTTCCCGTGGGACCCGGCAAGGACGCGCTCGAAAGCGGCCTGGCCGAGCTCGCGAAGAGGACCGACCGGCTGGGAGGGATCCGGTGCCGGTTTGAGTGCGCGCGGCGGGTGTCTGTCGGATCTCCGGTCGTCGCCAACCACCTCTACCGGATCGCGCAGGAGGCCGTGAACAATGCGGTCAAGCACTCGGGAGCCAAGGAGGTGACCCTGACGCTGGAGAGGAAGGAAGGAACCGTTCGCCTGGCCGTCTCGGACAACGGTTCGGGTCTTGGGAAGGCTTCAGGAGGCGTCGGCCTGAACCTTATGGACTACCGGGCGGAGTTGATCGGCGCGCAGTTGACGGTGGGCTCGGAGGCCGGGCAAGGTGTCGCGGTCACTTGCGTGGTTCCCTGCCAGCCATGAATCGTCCCCCAAAAACAGCCGGGCACAAACCCATGGTGCCGGAGAAGCGAAAGATCCTCATCGTGGACGACCATCCCTTCATGCGGGCGGGACTTGCGCAGCT
>CAZGOX010000340.1:0-2892 GCA_964527955.1 uncultured Opitutaceae bacterium
TCCTCGCTGATCTGGTAGTCCTCGTTGAACGCGCTTGTGAAGAACTGGAGCACGATCAGCAGCGTGAAGTATGTTAGCGTCTGCCCGAACACAAAGCCGCCGACCTTGGGAGAACCCGCATAGACGGCGCTCCAGAGGATGAAGACCACAAGGAGCTGGACGATCGAGAAGACGCTCCGGACCGCGAAATTCCAGCGGTAGACAATGCTTCCCTGGAGCCCGATCAGGAACGCCTGCCGGTACTTGTCCATCTCAGGAGGCCGCCAGGCCGAAGCGCCCGGCGACCTCCCGGGAGAGGCTGCGGTACGCCAGGGCTCCCGGATTGGAGGAATCGTACTCGAAGATCGTCTTGCCGAAACTCGGGGCCTCGCTCAGGCGCACCGTCCTCGGGATGACGGTTTCGAAGATCTTGTCGGGCAAATTCTGCTTCACCTCGTCGACCACCTGGCGGGAGAGATTCGTCCTCGCGTCGAACATGGTCATGACCACGCCGCCGAGCTCAAGGGTGGGGTTGATCCCGGCGGTCTTGAGGCGCTCGACGTTGCGGAGGATCTGGCCGAGGCCCTCCAGCGCCATGTACTCGCACTGCAGGGTGATCAGCAGGAAGTCCGCGGCGGCGATGCTGTTCATCGACAGCATGCCCAGCGCGGGGGGGCAGTCGATGACGACCGCCCGGTAGGCCCCGCAGGCCCGGACCGGTTCCAGGAGACGGCGCAGGATCATCAGGTAGTTCTCCGCCTGCGCGAGCTCGATCTCCGCCGCCGACAGGTCCTCCTCGCTCGGAATCAGCGAAAGCCCGTCATACGCCGTGGCCGTCACCATTTCGAGGGCAGTGCCCTCCCCGTGAAGCGGACCATAGAGGCTCTTCCCCTCGAGCTTCTCAACGCCGAGGGAACTCGTGGCGCTTGCCTGGGGATCGAGGTCGATCAGCAGGGTGGGGATCCCGTCCCCGGCCAGGGCTGCCGAGAGATTTACCGCGGTCGTGGTTTTGCCTACGCCACCCTTCTGGTTGGCGATGGTGAAAACGGTGGTGGGCATCCGGCCCATCCGAGCACAGGTCTTACCTCACGACAAGCGTGCCTTTCATGCCGGCGGCGCAATGGCCGGGGAAGGAGCAAAGAAATGGGTACGATCCGGGCACCGTCGGGGCCTTGAACCTCACCTCGCCCGACTTCCTCGGGCCGAGGACGTCGATGTGCGCGATGATCTCGTCCTTCAGGGACGGTGGAATGTAGCCGGTGTCCTTGGCGACCGAGGCGGCATTGGAGAATTCAGCCGCATCCGACCCGGCCTTGAGGAGAACCCAGTTGTGGCCCATGACCTCCACGGGCACGGTGCCGATGTTGGTGAGGACCACGTCGAGGTCCTCGCCGGGGGACGCCTCGAGGCTCGTCGTGTTGAATTTCATCGTGTCGCCCGCCGTCAGGTCGATCTCCCGGGGTCCGGAAGGGGCAGCCGCCCCAGGGGCGGAGGACTCCTTCGGGCCGCAGCCGGTCAGGAATGCGAGGCTTAGGAACACGACCAGGGAGGATCTCTTCATGGAAGCGAAAACCATTGCCACGCAGGGTGTACTTGCAAACGTCAACCAAAAAAAGAGCGGCTGGAACGCAGACTTGCTTGCCTAACGGCCGGATAGCTGGGAGGATTTTTTTGAATATTACTTGAAACCGCGGGCGTTCGCAGACTCTCATCGGGGTTTGGCGAACAACTTGCTTCCCGACTCTCCTTCCTGACGACCTACATGCGCCTTTTTGCGCCCTTTTCCAACATCCTGCGCCTGGGGGCGTTCGCCCTTGCCTGCGCAGGCGCCTCGCTCCTCTCCGGCTGCTCCTGGCTCATCATGGACGGCCACCAGTCAACGATCCAGGTCGAGGGCCCCGTTGCGCGAAACCAGCTCAGCCTGTTCCTGGTGACGTGCTGGGTGACGCTGGTGATCTTCATCATCGTGGGCAGCATCCTGGCCTATGCGACGTTCAGGTTCCGGGCCCGCAACCAGGCCGAGGAGGAGGCAAAGCCGCCTGAACAGAGGCACGGGAACCCCATGATCGAGGTGGGCCTGATCGGGGCTTCAGTCTTTGCGCTGGTCATCATCGCGGTCCCGACGCTGAAGTCCATCTGGTACACGAACGACGTCCCGGCGGAGAGCAAGGAGAACGCCTACCAGGTGACGGCGACCGGGTACCAGTGGTGGTTCAAATTCGAGTATCCCACCGAGCAGATTGCGGGCTACGGCGCCCTCACGACCGGGGACGAACTCGTAATCCCGGCCGGCCGGCCGGTGCACATCAACCTGCGCTCGATCGACGTGATGCACAGCTTCTGGGTGCCCAAGCTCGCAGGCAAGGTGGACATGATCCCCAACAGGGCGAATTACCTCTGGCTGCAGGCGGACCACCCGGGCTACTACTGGGGCCAGTGCGCCGAGTATTGCGGCGAGTCGCACGCCGTCATGCGCTTCCGGGTGGTTGCACTTTCCCCGAGGGATTTTGAGGAGTGGCTGGAGAACCAGACGCAGCCGGCGCGCAGCGTGCCCGTCCCCGCGGGCGACGCACAGGCCAGGCCCCAGGCGCAATTCGCCGCGCTGAGGGAATTCTCCCAGAACGAGACCGGCTCCTCCGGAGCCTTTGAGGTCGACCCGCTGAGCTCATGGAGGGCGAAGCAGTTTGTCGACAAGGGGGAGGACCCGGTGCTTATCGCCCGGGGCAGGCAGCTTTTTTCGGCCAAGACGTGCATCAGCTGCCACACGATCCGCGGGATCGACGCGGCCCGGGGCGTCCAGGGACCCGACCTGACCCATGTGGGCGCCCGGACCACGCTCGCGGGCTCTTGGCTGGACAACACCCCGGAGCAGCTGCGGCGCTGGATTCACAATCCCGAGGCGGTGAAGCCGGG